>JBNNED010000025.1:0-3141 GCA_050285825.1 Verrucomicrobiales bacterium
CGGGTCTTGAAAAACCATCTGGAAGTCGCGTCGCAAGGGACGCAGCGCTCCCTGCCGCAGCTCCGTGATGTCGCGTCCCTGGAAGTGAATCCGCCCGGCGGTCGGCTGGAGGAGGCGGACGATGGCTTTGCCGAGGGTGGACTTCCCACAGCCGGACTCGCCGACGAGCCCGAGTGTTTCGCCCTTGCGGAGATCGAAGGATATGCCGTCGACGGCTTTCACGCTGTTGTGCTGTCGCCGGAAAACGCCGCCGCGGACGGGAAAATGCACTTTCACGTCGTCAAGACGCAGCAGGGACGGGCTCTGGTCGGTGGCGGCACTCATTTTTCAAAACACAGGGGACAGTCCTCGACCCAATGGCCGGGCGCGATTTCTTTCAGCACGGGACGCTTGCGCAGCAGGGTGCCCTCGCGCCCGAGACGTTGGCAAAAACGGCAGCCGGCCACGAAATCCTGGATCGGGGCGACCTGACCCGGGATCGTCGGGAGTTCGGTCTTGCGCGGGGTGTCGAGGCGGGGAATGGAGGCGAGAAGTCCCTGGGTGTAAGCGTGGCGTGGGCGAGCGAAAAGCTCCGTCACAGGGCCGCGTTCGACGACCCGGCCGGCGTACATCACGACCATTTCATCGCAGTTCTGCGAAATGACGCCGAGATCGTGCGTGATCATGAGAACGGACATCCCGAGCCGCTCGCGCATCTCGTCGATGAGTTGTAAAATCTGATCCTGCACGGTGACATCGAGGGCCGTGGTCGGCTCGTCCGCGATGAGGAGATCCGGCTCGCAGGAAATGGCAATCGCGATCATGACGCGCTGGCGCATCCCGCCGGAAAGCTCGTGCGGGTAGGCCGAAATCCGCTTCTCAGGGGCGGGAATGCCCACGGCGGAGAGGAGATCCACCGCCTTTTTGAGAGCTTGGCGCGTGGAGATTTTCTGATGGAGCTTGAGCGCTTCCACGAGCTGTCGCCCGATGCGGTGAACGGGGTTCAGGGCGGCCATCGGTTCCTGGAAAATCATCCCGATCTCGCCTCCGCGGACCTGCTTCATCCGCCGCCGACTGACGCGCCGCAAATCCTCCCCTTTGAACAAAATTTCGCCCTCCAGGACGTGTCCCATCGGTTTCGGAAGAAGATCGAGCACCGACATCGCCGTCACCGTCTTCCCACAACCGGATTCCCCGACGAGCCCCACGCTTTTCCCCTTCGGAATGGCAAAACTCACCTCATCGACCGCCCGCACCCAGCCTTGATCGGTGTCAAAACTGGATACCAGATTGCGGATTTTTAACAAAGCGTCGTCGGTCATCTCTTTCTCAATTTTCATTACCTCACTTCGATCAGACGCTCCCCCGCCTTCACCAATTTCTCCAACTCAACGAGCAAGGGAGTGATCCACACCAACAAGGCCCGCCGACTGACATTGCCGATACGCAGCCAGATAATCGTCGGAGCCGACAGCGAATTCTGATGATAGCGGTGGGGGAAATCCTCATCTTTGGTCATGATGATGAGTTCGTTTTTGATCGCATAATGCCAGATCTGGTCATCCGTCGCTGCTTCCATTCCAAGATCAATGACGTGGCTCGCCTCATGGCCTTGGTCACACAAAAATCGTGCCAGAGCAGGGGGGAGTTGAGCGTCCACAAGAATTTGCATGATCAGTGGCTAAGAAGAACCGGGTGGTCATGCTCACTGGCGGCGTAACTCAAACATGCGTCGATATCTGCGTCTTCCAGATAGGGGAAATCGGCTAGAATTTCCTCCCTCGACACCTGAGCGGCGAGTAATTCCAACACGTCTTTGACGCGGATCCGCAGCCCGCGCACGGTCGGACGCCCGCCGCAAAGCTCCGGATTGAAGGTAATTCGTTCATTCATCATCATAGTCTAGCAGCTTGTGTGGCTTTGCAAAGTTGGGAAACTCATGTCCTGAATTATGATTTAATTCCGATAGCGGCCGTGGGTGGCTTGGACTTCGGGGAAGTCCTGGCCGAGGCGGCGGGCTTCCTGGGTTTCTTTTTTGATCTCCTCGTCGATCCACCAGGTGTAGCTGTCGACGGGATCGTAGATGAGGGGCGGGGAAAATTCCGTTTCCGTGCTCTGCGGCCAGCACATCCAGCGCCAGCAGCCGATGCGACGGAACTCCGTCATGTAACCCGGGACGAAAACCGCTTCTTCGTGGATGATTTCCTGCATTTCGTGGGCGAGACGGAATTTTTCGTCTTCGGTGGAGGCCTTGCGGTAAGCTTCGGCGAGTCCGTCCATCCGTTCGTGGCGGAAGGAGAAGACGTTGTTCGTGTTTTGCTTGAGATTGCCCTTCTCGTCGTAGGCGTTGTCCGAGTGAAAATACTCGTAGTAGCGCGGGTAGGGCGGCTGGAACATCCAGGCGGAAAAGGCGGCCTGGTGCTTCTTCTCCATCTCTTTTTTGTAAGTGGCGGTGCCGTCCAGTCCGTCGAGGACGAAGTCGAGCCCCGCCTTGCGCGCTTCTTCCTTGAGAATGACCATCATCTGATCGCGCTCCGGAGTTTTCGTGTAGGTGAGAATGACCTCCAGGCGCTTGCCGTCGGGCCGGCGCAGAATGCCGTCGTTCCCCTCCACGGTGTAACCGGCGCACGCGAAGGCTTCCCGCGCTTGCGGGACGGAAAAGGGCCGCGCCGTGATCTCCGGGTGGTCCGCTCCGCCGTAGCCGCTCGTCCAGCCCGGCAGACGGGAGGCGTCGCCCCGCCAGACAATGTCGATGACGCGCTGCCAGTTCGTCGCGAAGTGAACGCCGAGGCGCACGTCGCGATTGTCGAGGGGCGGCTGCGCGGTGTTGAGGTAGAGCGCCCAGGGGATGCGCGGGTATTGGTTATACCAGGTGTGCCGCTCGATATAGCCGTCGAAAACGGGCGGCATTTCGGAGTCCTCATACCAGAATTTCGGCAAACTGATGGGAAAGTAATCGATCTCGCCCGCGCGGAAAAGCTCCCAGGCTTTCGCGAGATCGCGGACGACGAGATAGCGGATGCGGTCGGCATTGTAGCGGTGGCGATAGAACTTGCGATCCTTCGCCCACCAGTCGTCCACCCGCGAGAGCGTCACCGAAACGCCCTTCACAATGTCGCCTTCCCGCACGGTGTAAGCGCCGGTCGTCGGCGGCACCTGCCA
>JBNNED010000026.1:0-2606 GCA_050285825.1 Verrucomicrobiales bacterium
AAGCTCCATTATCTCCAAATTCCGTCGGGCCCGACGTCGCATTGGCCAGCCGACCTTCAATAGAGATCGTCGCTCCGTGCAGTGCGGAAACAAAGATGAGAGAACAAGGTAGCAAGAAGGAAGTTTTCATGCGCCGTAGCAAAAAATAACACTCTCATTTTGTCAAGCGAAGAAGCCTCGAGCGCTCCTCCGCGCTGGACGTCCGCTCCGGATGTGTTAAACCATGAGCACGGAACACCGCTTCTCCCCTAGCCTTGAAACATCCCCGCTTCCAGACTTGGCCCCGCGCCAGCGACCGCTCGCACGAGATGGCCTGCCATTTTTGCGACACCCTGCACGAAGTGGAGTTGATCAAAGAAGGCGAGCGCGCGAACTGCCGGACCTGCGGCCATATCCTTTACGAAAACCGCCCCCGCAGCCTCGAACGCGCCGTTTCCTTCTCTCTCACGACTCTCATTCTCCTCACCCTCACCCTTCTTTTTCCCTTCCTCAGCCTCGACGTCGGCGGTAACCGCGTCAGCATGAGTGTCGTCGAAGCCGTGCAAAAACTCTGGCAGTACGATGGCAGTTTCGCCGCCGCTTCCGTCGCCCTCTTCGTCCTCATCTTCCCCGCCCTGCAAGCCCTCCTCCTCCTCTACCTCTGCGTCCCCCTTTTCGCCGAAAAAGCCTGGCCCCACTCGCTCGGCCTCGCCCGTCTCCTCTTCACCATCCAGCCCTGGGTCATGCTGGAAGTCTTCTTCCTCGGCACCCTCGTCAGCCTGCTCAAATTGATCAAAATGGCTGATGTCAGCCTGGGCGTCGGCTTCTGGTCGCTCATCGGCATGACGCTCTGCCTCGCCGGAGCCCTCGCCGGCATCGACCGCATCGAGCTTTGGGACCGCCTGGAAGTCGCCACCCGACGGAAATCCACCTGAGCCATGATCTCCCCATCCGCCATGGAAGAACAAAAAGCCTGCTGCCACGTCTGCGGGCGGACGGACAGCGCGCGTCTCCACCACTGCCCGCGCTGTGGCGCTCCCATGCACATGCGCAAGCAACAAGGCGTCCAACGCTGCCTCGCCTTCCTCATCGCCAGCATCATCGCCTACATCCCCGCCAACATCTGGCCCATCATGACCGTGACCCAGCTGGGACAAGACGAGGATAACACCATCCTCAGCGGCGTCGCCGTCTTCTGGGAAATGCACGCCTATCCCGTCGCCATCACCATCTTCATCGCCAGCGTCCTCATCCCCGGCCTGAAAATCCTTGCCCTCGCCTGGCTCTGCGCCGTCGCCGGCGGCTGGCTCGAGACCGATCCTAAACGCGCCACCCGCATCTACTGGCTCACCGAACTCGTCGGCCGCTGGTCCATGGTCGATGTTTTTGTCGTGGCAATTCTCGTCGGTTTGATACAACTGGGCAACCTCATGTCCATCCGCCCCGGAGCCGCCGCCACGGCCTTCGGCCTCATGGTCATCCTCACGATGTTCGCCGCCCATGCCTTCGAGCCCAAGCTGATCTGGGACCGCATCCGTGAAAAAAATCTATCCCCCGCCCGAAAATCCAACCCCACGCCATGACGAACGACGAAGCCAGCAGCCCCGCCGGAAAACCCGAAATCGCCAAGCGCAACAGCTTCAGCATCTTCTGGATCATTCCCCTCATCGGCCTCCTCCTCGGAGCCTGGCTCGTCAAACACAGCTACGACGAAAAAGGCGAGATCATCTACGTCAGCTTCGACAACGCCGAAGGTCTGAAGGCCGGGAAAACCGAAGTCCGCTGCCGCAATGTCACCATCGGCCTCGTCGAAAACATCACCCTCGACAGCGAACTCCACGTCCAGGTCGAAATGCGCATCAAGCCGGAACACCTCGACCTCGTTCGCGAGAACTCCCGCTTCTGGGTCGTCCGCCCGCGCATTTCCGGCACGAACATCTCCGGCCTCAACACCCTGCTCAGCGGCTCCTATGTCGAACTCGATCCCGGCAGCGGCACCCCTGAGAAAAACGACCGCCGCGTCTTCACCGGAGAAGAAGACCCGCCCCTCACCCCCAGCTCCGTCCCCGGCCTGCGCCTCACTCTCTTCTCCGAAGAACCCGGCTCGGTCGATGTCGGCAGCGGCATTTACTTCAAAGGCAACCTTGTGGGTCGCGTCGAAAGCCGGACCTTCGACCCCGACAAAAAAGAAACGATCTTCGGTATCTTCGTCCAGGAAGAATACACTGGGCTCGTCAACTCCGAAACCCGCTTCTGGCGAGACAGCGGCCTTGAGCTTAAAATCGGCAGCGATGGCTTCCAGCTCGACCTCCCCTCCTTCGACGCCCTCCTCTCCGGCGGTATCAGCTTCAACATCCCGGAAAACGTCCCCCCCGGCGATCCCTGTCCGGACGGCCACCGTATGCCCCTCTACTTTGATGCCGAAGCAGCCGAGTCCAGTGCCTTCCGCAGCGCCGCCGAGTTCGTCCTCTTCCTCGATCAATCCGTGCGCGGACTCGCTCCCGGCGCCCCCGTCGAATTCCGCGGCCTGCGCGTCGGTCGCGTCAAAGAAATCTCCTACCAGCTCGTCAAAGGAATCGAAAACGAGAAAATCCCCGTTCTCAACCAGCTCAACGAGCACCTCCTCG
>JBNNED010000027.1:0-7727 GCA_050285825.1 Verrucomicrobiales bacterium
ACGAAGTTCTCGGGATCGTCGTGGAAAGCGATCAACGATGGGAGGAAGTGAAACGCCATAAAGCGTACCAGGGCCTGCGCCGCCTCAGCCTCCGCGAAGCCCTCGACGGCCCCGCCCGCCTCATCGCCGTGGAAACGAGCATCGCCGAAGCCCCCACGACCGCTCTCCGATGCCTGGAAGCGGGAAAACACCTCCACCTCGACAAGCCGGGCGCGCTGAAACACGCTGATTTCCAAAAACTCCGTCTCCTCGCCCGCGACCGGGAACTCGTCGTCCAGATGGGCTACATGCTGCGTTACAATCCCGCCTTCGAACTCCTCTTCCGCGCCGTGCGGGAAGGATGGCTCGGCGAGATCACCAGCATCCAGGCCTCCATGGGCAAACTGGCCGGCCCCGCCTTGCGCCGTGAACTCGCCGGTCTCCCCGGCGGCGGCATGTTCGAGCTCGCCTGCCACCTCATCGACGCCGTCCTGACCGTTCTCGGTCCACCCGAAAAAATCCACGCCCACAGCACCCCGACCCAGGATGATGGCGTCTCGGACAACCAGCTCGCCGTCCTGCAATACCCGCGCGCTACCGCCACGATCCACTGCAACCACGCCGACCCCTTCGGCGCGCCCCACCGCTTCTTCCACGTCATCGGAACCCGGGGCAGCCTGGCCATTTCGCCGCTGGAATCCGGCAAAGGAACGCTCTCGCTCACCGCAGCCCACGGCGGCTACGCCAAGGGACGACACGACTTCGCCCTCGCCCCCCAAGCCGGTCGCTACCACGGCGAATTCACCGACCTCGCCCAAGTCCTGCGCGGGCAAAAAAAACTCGCCTGGGACGCCGCCCACGACATCCGAGTCCACCGCGCCGTCCTCGCAGCCTCCGGCCTCCAGTTGGACTGAGCGTCTTTTGATTTTTACTGCGTCCGCCAAGCCAAGAGCTGACAGGAACGCATCTGGACGCTGACCTTTCCGTCGCTGACTTCCAACTCTTTGCCACTCACCGCGTCACGGAGTTTTTCACCCGCCGCCAAGGGGAGGGTGATTTCCGCCTCACAGGCCTCATAGCCCGGGTTGATCACGGCAAACCAAGTGCCGTGCCGCTCCGACTTGAACTGCTTCACGACTATTCCCGCCGCTCCGTCCCCCTGCGGCACTTCCCGCGCGGGCAAGGCGGGCAAGCTGAGATAAGCGGCATGGAACTCGCGCACGTATTCCGGGCTGGCGCGGTTGAATTGATTCGAGCTCAGATAGCCGATGCGCGTGGGATTTCCCGCCGCCATGGCACGCACTTCCGCCATCATAATGAAGGGCCCGGCATACTCCACATCCGCGCTGAAATAGCCGAGAGGATCGAGGTCTTTTCCGTTCTTACCGCCTTTGATGCGGAGCATGTCCTCGTTCAAACTGAAATGCCGCACCATGGCCAAGCCCTCCTCCTTGGAAAAGGCCTGCAGCGTCTCTGCATCATCCACGGTAAAGCGCCGGTTGAAACTCAGCGTCGGATAAATCCCTTCGCTTTCGCGGTAATTTTCGGGGTCCTGCTCCGGGACGGCGTGCTGCCATTCCCACTTCCCCCAGGTCCAGTGCGGCTCGGTCTGCGCCCGCAGTGACCACTGTTCCTCAAGGGCTTGCGAAAGTGCGACCGGAGCTTTCTTCAAAGCAACTCCCTTCCAAAGCGCTGGGTCTTCCGCCACCAATCCGCTCCGCTCGCCGCCCGGCTGGACGAAACCCGGCTCACTCACATCGGCGGTGTAAAAAACCTCCGCTCCCGCCACCCCGGCCTTTCGCAATTCGTCCCGCACCCGCGTCAAAAAGTCCTTTCGCTCACCCCGCCACCAGTCCAAATACGCCGCGTAGAGCGCCTTGTCCTGTTGTAACATCGCCCGCGTCACGCCCTTCCCCTCCCGCTTCTCAGCTGCGAACTTTCCGAGGGCCGCATCACTGAAACTCACCGGCAACTGCCCGCCCCGGGGTCGCAGCCAAACCCCGATGAAGTCCCCCTTCTCCTTCTGGTCCACAACGGTTATATCCAGCATCTTCCAGAAGTCCGCAAATGTCTCCTCTTCCGTCAAATCCGCCCGATTCTTCTCCGCCCAGCTGACATGGGTGTAATTCTCTCCGCCCAGAGGTCGCGCCCGCCGTTGCGGTCCCAGGCCATCACGACCCACGCTGCCCGCATACTCGTAATAGGGCAAAAGCGAGAGACCATGCTGGCGGGCGATCTCCACCACTCCCGGCCACAAATCTCCCACCTGCGCCGGATAAACCCAGGTCCAGCCCCCATGTTTCGCCGGGTTCCAGCCCTGATTATGCCCGAACTCCAGCAAGTCCTTCGCCAGAGTGTTCATCCCCAAAAAACGACACAGCGCGGCCTTGCCCTCGAACCAATCCAGCCGATTCTCGAAGCCCCGTTCGTCCGCCTCCCCCATCAGCACCCCGTCCGCCATTTCCTCGCGAAAAAAGACATGGCGGCGCGGCAAATCCTCCGGCAGCTCGCCCGCTTTCACCGTCACTTCCGCCAAATCCGGCACTTCATAAAGTCGGATCGCCGAAACCGCGACTCCCGCCGACAGGGGCGACTGCTCCGGGGCGAATTGCGCCAAATAGACCCAAAATCCGTCCTCCGGCAAGAGCGTGCGCTGAGTCAGCTTCTCATCCGGCACCTCCGCCTTGCGTTTTCCCGCGATTTCCGAGGTCCGATCCTGCAAAGTCATGAAATAACGCACCCGCTCGGACTTCCCCGAGAGCGGCAAGGCCAGCGACTCCGGCGCATTGTTGACATAGTGCGGACTCAAGGCGTCACCCACCGTCGCGCCCGTGTGAAACCCCCGCGTCATCCCGTCCCCCCGGTTCATGACCATCATCGTGCGCGGCACGTCCTGCGGATACTCGATCTCCAACAAATAGTGCCCGCCGCCCTGTAGGCCCTTCCCCTGACCCAGCAAGTAGCCAAAGTACTTCACCCCGCCCGCCTCGTTCGACAAACAACGAGACTGCCGACCCAGCAGCTCTCGCAGCTCACTCGCCCCCGCCGGAAATTCCTTGAAGCCCTCTTGCGACGTCAGATCGACCTCATCGACCAAACGCCATTGCGAAACATCCGGAAAATCCGCGCCGAGTGCCAGTTGCCAGCCAAAAAACCACCCGCAAAGCGCGCCAAATACATGCCAAGTTCTCATCATCAAAAAAACTCCCTAGAGTTTCTTCCTTACCGTGCCCGCCCCCGCCATCTTTCAGCCCCCCGCCGCCCACACTCAGCGCCGCGTCAGCACCGCCGGTCGGCTGGCATTCCCGTAGCGATCCACCGCACTCACCGCCACCGCGTCAGGCACCCGACCGAGATTCACGCTCGTTCCCGACGTGACGGAAACGAGAAACCACTGGCGACCGTAACGGGCCTGCACCGCGTATTTCTGGCAAGCGGCCACGCGCCCCCAGCTCACCACCGCCCCCTGCGCCCGCACGCCCGGTGTCTGCGGCAGTTCCCGATTGATCCACGGCATGGGCGGGACGAGGGCGGGCTGCTGGTAAAACTGCTTGCCGAGACCCGTGCTGATGCCATCGCGATTCTGCATGAGCGACTTCATACTCCAGTGGACGTGCCCGACGTAGTTGCGCCCGACCGTGCGGGAGAGCTGAACTTGATTGAGAATTTCCCCGGCTTTGCGACCCGGGTCCTCGCTGGAGCCAATGCGCGCCGTGGCAATTCCCGGCCAGACCGGACGCTGTCCCTGCCCCCGCCACCAGGTCAAGAGGCGGGTGTACCCCTGCGGCCCCTCGATGCGCCAGTAAAGCTGTGGCGAAAGGTAATCGCACCAGCCCTGCTGCAACCACTTCCGGCTGTCCGCCGCGAGGTGCTCGTAGGCGTCAATCGTCGCCGTCGTTCCCCCCGGCACCCCCGGGCGCCAGATCCCGAACGGGCTGATCCCCACGCGCACCCAGGGCTTCGCCCGCTTCACCTCGCGGTACATCTCGCTCACGAAAGAATCGACCGCCGCACGCCGCTGTCCGCTGCTCTTGCCGTCGGGAAAGACCGGGGTCGGACGCCCATTCCGCACGTCGGGATAAGGGTAAAAGTAATCGTCAATGTGGACGCCATCAACATCGTAACGCTGCACCACATCGAGCATCACCTGCAGCGCCCGCTGGCGTGCGAAGGAACTCGACGGATCCATCCATTGATAGGTCTTGAAATTCCGGATCACCGAGGGGTGGGTGCGCACGACGTGATTCGCAGAAGTCGGAATCTCCCGGTTCGGCAGCGCGCGGAAGGGATTGAACCAGGCGTGGACTTCGATCCCGCGGGCGTGCGCCTGCTGGATGCAAAATGCCAGGGGATCGTAGCCCGGCGACTGCCCCATGCGCCCCGTCAGCCAGTGACTCCACGGCTCGTAACGTGATTGATAAAGGGCGTCCGCGTTTGGGCGCACTTGGAAAATGACCGCGTTCATGCGCAGCGCCGCCATCTTGTCGAGGAGCGCCACCAACTCGCCACGCTGCGCTTGCGCGCTCAGTCCCTTGCGACTCGGCCAGTCGATATTATAAACGCAGGCCACCCAGGCCGCACGAAACTCCCTCGGGACCGCCGGAACTTGCTCGCGCGAGGGCACGAACTGTTGGGCTTGCGCGCCCCAAGCTCCCAAAAGGGCCCAAAAAAGCAGAAATCTCATCATGATGATAAACTCCCAGAAATCCCTCCCCTTGCAAACCGGAAAAAACTCTTCTTTTGAATTGTCTTTCACCCCCCTGCTTGCTATCACATGGTAATCACGCAAAGAAGAACGATGAAATCCCTATCCTTCATTCCCATCGCCCTGACCCTCCCCCTTTCCGCCGCCCTCACCCACTACGAGCCCTTCGATTACCCCGCCGGCACAGGTCTTGATGGCCTCAATGGCGGCACGGGCTGGGGAGCCGCATGGAGTGATGGCAATAACGACGTCACGACTGGCAGCGGGAGCTTGAATTACCCCGCCGCTGGCAACTTTTCCTCCTCCGGCAATCAGGTCAATATCAGCTCCAGCGTCACCAACGCCCAAGCCGTGCGCGCCCTCGGCACCACCATGAATCTCGCCACCAGCGGAAACACCTTCTACGCCAGCGCGCTCTTCCAAATTTCCGCCGTTTCCGGGCAGGGCTCGTCCCTCAATTTCACAAGCGAAACCGACGGCACCGGATTCAACCGCTGGCGTTTTGGAATCAATGACTCCGGCAACTTCTACGTTGGCATGGATCCATTACAAGCGAATCAACTCGCCACGAGCACGAGCACTGCCAGCGCAGGCACAACCTACCTCCTCGTGGCCAAAATGCGCACCAATACCGGAGGAGGCGATGGCAACGGCGACCAAGTCTTCTTAAAAATCTACGAAGCGGGCGATAGCATCTTCGAGCCGCTCACGGATGGTGACTGGGATCTCAGCGCGATCGGCTATTCCGGCGTCACCCTGCGCAGTCTGCGCCTCGACCTGAACAACGCTGCCGGTCAAAGCAATCAGCTTGATGAAATCCGCATCGGCACGAGCTTCGCCGACGTGGCCCCGATTCCCGAACCCTCCGCCCTGCTACTCCTCGGTCTGAGTCCCCTCGCGCTCTTGCGCCGCCGCCTTTGACACGTCAAAATCACCCGCATGGATCAACCACCACCCATCCCCGCGCAGCCCGAAAGCCCTTACCAGAGCCCCGTCTCCCCGCCCCCGCCGCCCGTGAGTTCGCAGAGCGGGGACGATTTCGGGATGCGCCTTCTCCTTCCTGTCGGCCGCTCCCCCTGGGCCATCGCAGCCGGTTACCTCGGGCTCTTCGCCCTCATCATCATCCCCGCGCCTCTCGCCCTCATCGTCTCCATCATCGCTCTCATCGACCTCCAAAAAAGCAAAAAAAGCGAGCGGCCGAAACACGGCATGGGACGCGCCCTTTTCGGCCTCATCACCGGCCTCCTCGGCTCCATCGCCCTCCTTTTCTTCTTCCTCGGCTGAATTGACTCAATTGGCTCAACTCAAAGCTTCGGCCTTGGCCTCTTTCTCGCCTTGTCTCCCGATCATTTCTCCGCAAGACCCCAGAGGAAGCGGTCGCCGCGGAGGATGAGGCGGTCGTGGGCGTAGATGGGAGAGGCGATGAAAGAATCGTCGAGTTTTCCTTCCACGACGTTCTCCAAGCCTTTTTCCCCGAGGGTGGCGATGAAAACGCCGCCGTCTTCGCGAGCGAAGCAGGCTTGTTCCCCGACAACGATCGGTGAGGAGTAGTAGGTTCCCGCCGCTTTGGGCAGTTCATCCTGCCAGATGACCTCGCCGCTGCGGGCTTCCAGCAGGGTCACGGTGCCCCGCGTCCGGCCGCGGTCGGCCAGGAGCAAGACCCGCCCGCCAGGCAGGCCGACCGGTGTCGCGGCGTCGGTCGATTCGATTTTTTCCCGCCAGAGCAGCGCTTTTTCGGTCACGTCTCCCGCGCCACCGGCCTTGATTCCGGCCAGAAACTCGCCGCGACCATGCGGGACCACGACGACGCCATCGACGTAAACAGAGGAGGCGATGGTGCGCCACATTGCTTTTTTCTCGGGGTTCAGGCCGGCGCTCGACCAGAGAAGCTTCCCGTCTTTGGCGGCATGACCAGCGATGTGGTCGGCTCCGAAGGAAATGATCGTTTCCACGCCGTCCACTTCGGCAACGTGCGGGGTGGTGTAGCTGTCGCCCGTTTCTTTTTTGACTTCGAATTCCCGTTCGGTGAACCAAACTTCCTTTCCGCTCGCGGGATCGAGCGCGACGAGGTAGGATTTTCCGTCGGTTTGCATGACGGCGATGACGAGCTTGCCATCGGCGATGACCGGGGTCGTCCCCTGGTCCCACCAGAGTTTGTCCTCGCCGTAGTGCTCGATCAGGTTCGTGCGCCAGAGTTCCTTGCCGCTGAGATCGGCGGCGACGACGAGGCCCGATTTAAAGTAGGCGAAGACCTTTCCCTCGTGAATGAGCGGGGAGGAGTTCGCGCCGCTGCCCGTCCGCTGCCCCCGACCCGGGCGTTGTTCGCCAAAGACGAGGCGCCATTTTTCCTGCCCATCGGAGCCGAATGAAATGAGGGCATCCTTGTTCTCGACGGGGGCCGTCAGAAAAATCTGTTCCCCGCTCACGACCGGAGTCGAGCAGCCCCGCCCCGGCAGTTCGGCCTTCCACGCGACTTCCAGTTTGGCGGGCAATTCCCCTTCCGCGACCGAGCCATCGGCCTCCGGCCCGCGCCACGACGGCCAATCCGCCGCCACCGACACGAGGGGAAGGGCACAGCTTAAGAACAAAGGCAGGAGGTCACGTTTTGTCTTCATAGATCCTTAGGTTGACGTAATTACGTGAGCATTGCCAGCACATTTGTCAGGCAATTTCTCTGCGATTTCGGCTCTGGAATCAGCCCGTCCTTGCCAAACGGCACGGATTAAGCTATGCGCTCCGCCGTTATGCCAGTTGCGACTCCAGAACAATACCGCCAGATGCTTGATGCCGCCCAAAAAGGAGGCTACGCCTACCCGGCCATCAACATCACCTCCCTGACCACCGCCAACGGTGCCCTGAAGGCTTTCGCCGAAGCCAAATCCGACGGGATCATCCAAGTTTCCACCGGTGGCGGCCAGTTCGCAGCCGGCACCGCTGTGGCCGACGCCGCCTTCGGAGCGATCGTCCTCGCTGAAGCCGTCCACCGCCTCGCCGAGAAATACGACATCCTCGTCGCCCTCCACACCGACCACTGCCACCCGGA
>JBNNED010000028.1:0-4031 GCA_050285825.1 Verrucomicrobiales bacterium
TGGGCGGCATGGGTGGCATGGGCGGCATGATGTAAGTCTGCCGCGACTGCTGAAACCAGCGCGAAACACTCAAAAAACAAGCCGGAGGGAGCGATCCCCCCGGCTTTTTTGCGTGGATGGATGCTTGAAAAATCAAGGAAGAGCGGGGCGGGGGAGGGCGCTGGAGCCATTTTTATTAATCTTGGCACTACCCGTGCTCAGCTCGATGCACCGCCGCGAATCAAGGCGGCCTAATGACAAATAAGATGAAAACACTAGCACCTACCCTGATGACCCTTCTTGCTGGCATGAGCGCAGCCACCGCCGGCGAAATGGTTGAGCCCACCCTCCCGCCAGCTCCGGAGCCTGCGAAGAAAATTTCCGGCTCCCTCGCCTTCGATGCCTACTCTCACTTCATTTCCTACGGCGCGGACGTCTGGGATGACGGCGATGAGTTCGGCAACTTCGCCTTCAACCCCTCTCTGGAACTTACCTTCGATCTCGGTGGCGGCCTGAGCGCCAGCCTCGGCACCTGGTGGGATGTGAACGACAAGGGGGGCGACTCCTTCGGCGGCCATCTCGAGGAAATCGACGTCTGGGCCGGCCTTTCCTACACCAAAGGCATCTACACCGTCTCCGCCACCTACCAACAGTGGTACTACGGTGACAGCACCGAGGAGATTCTCGACCTCGGCCTTGCCATCGACACCTTCCTCAGCCCCAGCTTGACCATTCACCAGCGCATTGACGCCGGAGCTTCCGGTGGAGACGAGGGCACGATCGCCGTTCTCGGTCTTGAGCACGGATTTGAAGCCGGCCCTGTCAGCTTCTCCGTCCCGCTGAACGTCGCTTACTTCATCACCGATGACTTCCACGGCCCCGGCGCGGACAGTGGCTTCGGTTACGCCTCACTCGGTCTCGGTGCCAGCGTGCCTCTCGAATTCATGAGCGATTCTCTGGGTGGCGACTGGGCTTTCAACGCCGGTCTGACCTACTACGTGACCAATGACGACGTCGTGATCGGTGACCCGGAGGATAGCTTCCTGGTGACCAACTTCGGGATCTCCTGCGACTTCTAAGCCCTCAGTCCCTCCGCTCAACGATTCAAATCCCCCCCTCTTTTTTACCACCTCAAAAAAACGAAACCGATGAAAAACACCATCAAACGCCGCACCCTTCTCGGCAAATCCCTGGCCGCCATGGCCGCCACCTCCCTTGGCCTTGCCAGTACCCAAGCCGAAGAAACCGTCAAGGTCGGCGTCCTGCACTCACTCAGCGGCACCATGGCCATCTCAGAGACCTCCCTGCGCGATGTCCTCCTCTTCACTTTCGATGAAATCAACGAAGCCGGCGGCGTCCTCGGCAAGAAAATCGAACCCGTCGTCGTCGATGGCGCCTCCGATTGGCCTCTCTTCGCCGAAAAAGCCGAACAGCTCCTCGTCCAGGACAAAGTGGCCGCGACTTTTGGCTGCTGGACCTCCGTCTCCCGGAAATCCGTCCTTCCCGTCTACGAGAAGCACAAGGGCCTGCTTTTCTACCCCGTTCAGTATGAAGGAGAAGAAATGTCCCCGAACATCTTCTACACCGCCGAGGCCGTGAACCAACAAGCCATCCCCGCCGTCGACTTCCTCCTCGAAGAAGGCTATAAAAAGTTCTACCTCATCGGCACCGACTACGTCTACCCGCAGACCACCAACCTCGTCCTCTTCGAATACCTCCGCTCGAAAGGCATCGCCGTCGAAAACATCGGCGGTGGCTTGCGGAAAGACGCCAAAGGCGAGGTGATCTCCGCAGGGAACTACACCCCCTTCGGCCACAGCGATTTCCAACAGATCGTTGCCGACATCAAAAAGTTCGCGGCCTCCGGTGAAGCCTGCGTCATCAACACCATCAACGGTGATGCCAACGTGCCCTTCTTCAAAGAGTTCGCCGCCTCCGGCCTGACCTCGGAAGACTGTCCCGTCGTTTCTTTCTCCCTCTCCGAAGACGAGTTCCGCTCGCTTCCGGCCAAAGACCTCGTCGGCCACCTTGGCTGCTGGACCTACTTCATGTCCATCGACAGCCCCGCGAACAAAAAATTCACCGCCGACTTCCAGGCTTGGCTCGCCAAGACCGAGGTCCCCGGCATCGTGAAAGAAAACCGCGTGACCTGCTCCCCGATGGTTCTCTCCTACAACGGCGTCTACCTTTGGAAAGCGGCAGTCGAGAAAGCCCAGAGCTTCGACCCGGAAAAAGTCATGGCCGCGCTTGAAGAAGGCGTCAGCTTCGATGGCCCCGGCGGCACCGTCACGAGCCAGAAAAACCATCACCTCACCAAAAACGTCTACATCGGCGAGACCCTCGAAAACGGCCAGTTCGGCATCATCGAGGAAATCCCCAACGTCGTCGGTGAGCCCTTCCTCAAAGGCACTTTCCTGAAAGAATAAGCCATTTCCGGTGCGACCTCTGTTGTCCTAGTCATCGCAATCAACGCACCACATCCCGAATAACCCTCGTTCGCCTCGTGCGGACGGGGGTTTTCCGCATACGGAGGCGCCAGCGAGCTTTCTCCTCCCTCCGTCACCGAGCCAATCACCGGCAAGCGAAAGCCCACTTGGCACGCTCTCTGCAGCATTTGGCACGCCCCCTGCTAACACCCTCGCACCTGACATGAGAAAGCCTGCCACCGCCACCGCCGCCCCCCTCCTCATCACCGTGCTCTGCCTTCTCACCCTCGCCCTCCAACCACTCAAAGCCGCCGCCGAAGAAGAACTCAGCGCCCGCCAGCTCCTGGTCGAGCTCGTCAACGCCTCCCGCGCCGATCGTCCCGCCATTCTCGACCAAATCGCCGACACCGGACAGCCCGTCGTTGGCACTTTTTACGAGGCCTGGCGGCTCGGACGCATCAGCGAAGAAGAAAACTCCGCGCGCATCCTCCTCCAAAACCCAGACGGCAGCTACCAGGACCTCCTCAGCGGAGAAAGCGCCACCCCCGCCGGTGCCCTCAAAACCAACCGCGCCTCCCGCGCCATCCGCAAAGACATGAAGCGCCTAGTCGACATCCTCGACCTCAGTTCGCCCGACCCCGAAAAGCGCATTCAAGCCGCCGAAAAACTCGGCATGTCGCAAAACGCCGAATACCTCCCCGAGCTCCGCAAGCGCGCCGAGCACCAGAGCGATTCCCGCACGCAAAAAGCCTTCCGCGAAGCCATCGCCATCTCCCAACTCGCCAACGGCACCCACGAGGAAATCCTCAGCGCCATCCGCACCCTCGGCGAGCTCAAATCCTTCCCCGCCCGCGACTTCATCACCGCCGTCGACAACACCTACCGGGAGGAAAAACGCGAAGGGGCAGGGGAGATCGCCTCCGCCGCCCGCAAGGCCCTCGAACGCATTGACCAACACCAGAAGCTCGTCGAGTTCGCCGGCACCCTCTTCCGTGGCCTCAGCCTCGGCAGCGTCCTCCTCCTCGTCGCCTACGGCCTCGCCATCACCTTCGGGCAGATGGGCGTCATCAACATGGCTCACGGAGAGTTCATCGCCATCGGCGGTTACACCACCTACCTCATCCAGAACCACTTCGCCGCCACCTACGGCCTCGGCACCGCCGCCTTTGGGAACTACTTCCTCATCTCTCTCCCCTGCGCCTTCCTCACTGCCGCCCTCGCCGGGGCCCTCCTCGAGAAAAGCATGATCCGCTTCCTCTACTCCCGCCCACTGGAGTCCCTCCTCGCCACCTGGGGCCTCTCCATGATCATCCAACAAGCCTTCCGCCTCAAATTCGGCGCCGCCAACGTCTCCGTTTCCTCGCCCGAGTGGCTCCGGGGCAATCTCGAACTCTTCGGCATCGCCATGAGTTACAACCGCCTCTTCCTCATCGTCTTCGCCCTCCTCGTCATCGGTGGCACCTGGCTCCTCATGAACAAAACAAACTGGGGTCTCCACGTCCGCGCCACCATGCAGAACCGCCAGATGGCCTCGAACCTCGGCGTCCCCTCCGGTCGCGTCAACATGCTCACCTTCGCCTTCGGCTCCGGCCTCGCGGGTCTCGCCGGAGCCTTCATCTCCCAGAT
>JBNNED010000029.1:0-14245 GCA_050285825.1 Verrucomicrobiales bacterium
TCCCCGTCTTAACGTCCATGACGAGCGCTTCCAGCCCCGCCGCCAGTTTTTTGGATAAAATGGAAGCCGTGATGAGATCGAGCGACTCGACGGTCGCCGTGATGTCGCGCGTGGCGTAGAATTTCCGGTCGGCCGGAGCGAGCGTTTCGGTCTGTCCGATGATGGCCACCCCGCACTCGGCGACCACCCGACGGAAGAGCTTGATCTCCGGCTGAGTTTGGTAGCCGGGGATCGATTCCAGCTTATCCAAAGTCCCCCCGGTGTGGCCGAGGCCCCGGCCCGAGATCATGGGCACGAAGCCCCCACAGGCCGCCACCAGCGGCCCGAGCATGAGCGACACATTATCGCCAACTCCGCCCGTCGAGTGCTTGTCGATGACCGGCCCGGGCAAATCCCACTGCAAAACCTCGCCGGAATCCCGCATCCCCTCGGTCAGCGCGACGCGCTCGTCGAGACTCAGGCCCTGAAAATAAACGGCCATGGCGAAGGCCGCGATCTGCCCTTCGCTCAAGCCCCCATCCGCGATGCCACGGCTCAGAAAAGCCATTTCCTCCCGGGAAAGCTCCTCGCCATCCCGCTTTTTCCGAATCAATTCCTGGGGCAGCATGATAAAATAACAAGTTAGGATACAGCTAAAATGAGGCGACTATTTGTATTGAGCAAGTTCATGATGGCACTTCAAAATTTCCGGGCGAAAAGTCAGCCACGCGATGAGACCCCAGGGGAAAAAGAAGACAACCGCCAAGAACACGGCAAAGGGAGACTTACCGCGTTTGAGCGCATCTTGTGTTGCCCATTTCCAAGCCCAAACCAGCAAGCAAACGAGGATGAAAACCAAGACTAGTGTCGGCAGCCAGGAACGCCCCGGCGCTTCAGCTGCCATCAAAGTCCCATTCATAAGCTTACTCGGTGAAAATCATTTCAAGCCAAAGCTGATGTAGTTATCGCGCTCCTTGAGTTTGTCCATATCGGGCAGCCAGGTCAGCTTATACTTGCCTTCGTAGAGCTTGGCGCCACCGGAGACGAGGATCGTGCCCATGTCTTCGTGACCCAGCTCCGCTAGGAAATCGCCCGCGCCGACGCCATCGCTCTGGACTTCAATCTCCGTCGCGCCTTCGGCGAGAACTTCCTCGCTGGAAAAATCAACTGGCTCGTGGAACTTCAACTTGAGCTTTTCTCCGTCGCTTTTGCGCACGGCTTCGAAGCGATCGGAACGGAATTTTTTCTTCAACTCCCGCTCGTCGAGCTCCGCCAAATCCCCTCCTTTATTGAAGGGGGGGAAGTTGATGGCCAAGCCGAGGCGGATCGGATTCTCCGTTGTTTTCTCCAGCAGCTCCGCCTTGACCGTCATCATCCCGCGCGACATGACGTGCGTGAAGGCGACCTTGGTGTCACCCGTCACGCTGAAAGTGACTTTCACCGGATCCGAAGGGTCGATCTCGGGCTCGCTTTCACTGCTGAGGCTGGCCTCGTCGATCTTGCGGGTGACCCATTTTCCTTTGATTTCCTCCTGGACGAGGTAGTTCACCTTGAAGTCGCGGAAGTTGATGCGCTCACGCTTGTTGTTCTTCATCACCATCAGGATTTCAGCATCCGAGCCGATCCCGAAGTCATAGGCTTTTTCCTCCCAGCCCGTAAAATAACCCAGCCACAAGGTCTCCTTCAAAGTCCCGAGCTCGGCCTGCGCGGAGCCCGTCAGTGCCAGTGCCGCCAACAAAGTTCTTTTGAATGTCGCTTTCATCATCGTCAAGCTAGCAAGCCCCCCACAGCTTGCCAGCGAAAAGCGGAAATATTTTCTTCACACCCCGCTGCCAAAAAAGAATTAGA
Source organism: Verrucomicrobiales bacterium (assembly GCA_050285825.1). Lineage (GTDB taxonomy): Bacteria > Verrucomicrobiota > Verrucomicrobiia > Verrucomicrobiales > Akkermansiaceae > SW10. The sequence continues at coordinate 1,828 of JBNNED010000029.1, forward strand.
ATAATTCCAACTAAGACTTGCATCCCGGTCTCATCAAGCTAGCTTCCCGCCAGCAATGAAGGCGAACGACTCCTCAGACCACCCGGCGGAAGAACTTCCCGCCGAGCTTGCGGGCTTGCGTATGACGCGGCAGCGGCGTGAGGTCTACAGCCTCCTTTTGCAAGAAAAAGATCACCCGACGGCGAACGAGATCTTCCTCCGCGCCCAGGAACGCGTGCCCGGCATCTCGCTGGCGACCGTTTACAACGTCCTCGAAGCCCTCACCGCCCACAACCTCGTCAAGCAAGTCAACTTCGAACGCGAACCCTCGCGTTACTGCTCGAATCCCGTCGAACACGGGCATTTCCACGACACCGAGACGGGCACGATTCACGACATCACCTTCAAAAAAGGCCTCAACCCGGCCGATTTTCTCGAACTGCCCGCAGGGGCCGAAATTTCCAGCCTCGAACTCACCCTCCGCGGCAAACTCCACTCAAAAACATCCAACTAATCCGAAACAACCCGCATCATGAGCCTCATCATCGATAATCTCCACGCCCAACTCGAAGACGGAACCGAAATTCTCAAAGGCGTCTCCCTGACCATCCCGAAAGGCGAAGTCCACGCCATCATGGGCCCGAACGGCTCCGGAAAATCCACTCTTTCCAAGGTCATCGCCGGCCACGAAGACTACGAGGTCACTGCTGGCAGCGTCACGCTCGACGGCACCGACGTCTTTGAAATGGAAACCGACGAGCGCTCCCGCGCCGGCCTTTTCCTCGCCTTCCAATACCCTTCCGAAGTCCCCGGCGTCTCCAACGCCAACTTCATCCGCGCGGCGCTCAAAGCCCGCCTCCCGGAAGGCCAGGACATCGACGCCGTCGCTTACTACAAAGAGCTTTACGAGAAAATGGACCTCCTCGAGATGGACCGCAAATTCACCGCCCGCGCCGTGAACGAAGGCTTCTCCGGCGGTGAGAAAAAGCGCAACGAGATCCTCCAGATGCTTATGCTCGACCCGAAATTCTGTCTCCTTGACGAAACCGATTCCGGCCTCGACATCGACGCCCTGAAAATCGTGGCCAAAGGCGTCAACTCCATGCGCTCCCCCGAGCGCGGCTTCCTCCTCATCACCCACTACCAGCGTCTTCTCGACTACATCGTGCCCGATCACGTCCACGTCATGGCCGACGGAAAAATCGTCAAATCAGGCGACAAATCCCTCGCCCTCGAACTCGAAAAAGACGGCTACGACTTCCTCAAGGAACTCGCTCCTGCTTAACAGCCCCCTCTACTTCCTACTCTCTACTTCCCACTCCATTTATGTCCACCGAAACCGCCACCGTCCAACAAGTCGCCCGCGAGAAAGACGAAAAAGGCAATTTCTTCTTTCCCGAAAACCACAAATACGATGCCGGTTACGGGCTGTCTCACGACACCATCGACTACATCTCCAACGTCAAGGACGACCCCGACTGGGTCCGCGAATACCGCCACCGCGCGCTCGACGTTTTCCTTTCCAAGCCCATGCCGACCCACTGGGCGACGAAAGACCTGGAGAATATCAACTTCGATAAAATCCGCTACTACCTCTCCGACGGACAGAAGCCGAAACGCTCGTGGGACGACGTCCCGCCCGAAGTTCTCGAGACTTTCGAGCGCCTCGGCGTGCCCGAGCAGGAACGCGCCTTCCTCGCCGGTGTGGAAGCCCAATACGACTCCGAAGCGGCCTACTCGAACGTCAAGGAAGAGCTGGAAAAAGACGGCGTGATCTTCGTCAACTCCACCGAAGGCCTCAAAGAGCACGAAGAGATCTTCCGCCCCTTCTTCGGCAAAGTCATCCCGACGGGCGACAACAAATTTTCCGCTCTCAACAGCGCCGTGTTCTCCGGCGGCTCCTTCATCTACATCCCGAAGGGACTCAAAGTGAATCACCCGCTGCAAGCCTACTTCCGCATCAACTCCGAGAACTTCGGCCAGTTCGAGCGCACGCTCATCATCGCGGATGAAGGTTCCGAAGTGATGTATATGGAAGGCTGCACCGCGCCGAAATTCGAGACCTCGACCCTGCACTCCGCTGTCGTCGAGCTCGTCGCGCTAAAAGACGCCAAAATTCAGTACATCACCGTGCAGAACTGGAGTAGCAACGTCTTCAACCTCGTCACCAAACGGGCCGTGGCCCACGAAAACGCCGAAGTGCGCTGGATCGACTGCAACATCGGCTCCCGCCTCACCATGAAATACCCCGGCGTGGTCATGAAAGGCCAGGGCGCCCGCGGCGAAGTCATTTCCATTGCCCTCGCCAACGACGGGCAACACCAGGACACCGGTGCCAAGATGATCCACGCCGCTGACAACACGACTTCCAACGTCGTTTCCAAGTCGATCTCCGTCGGCGAAGGTCGCTCGACCTACCGCGGCCAGGTCCACATCCCGAAACACCTCAAAGGCTGTAAAAACAACACCGAGTGCGACGCCCTGCTCATCAACAGCAACTCCCGCACCGACACTTACCCGGCCATCACGGTCAAAGGCAACCAGCACTCGACCCAGCACGAGGCCTCCGTCAGCCAAGTCAGCGAAGACATGCTCTTCTACATGCAGCAGCGCGGTCTCTCCGAAGCCCAGGCCATGTCTCTGGCCGTCAACGGCTTCGTCAACGACCTCGTCTCCGAATTCCCCATGGAATACTCCGTCGAACTCAAACGGCTCATCGACCTCGAAATGGAGGGCTCGGTGGGTTAAGATCAAGCCGATGAAGCGCGCACTGGCCGTCCACCCACCACGCGAACTGCACATCTTCGACACCTTCGAAGAAGCTGAAAAAGCAGAACGCGTACAGTGGCCGGCCATACCGCCAAGCGAGCGAATGATCCTTCTCGAAAACCTCGGAAAACAACATTACCCGGATGAACGAAGCGCTCCACAAGGACTTCAAAGAATTCTTACAATTGTTGATTGAGGCCGATGTGCTCCATCTCTTCACCGAAGCTCAACTTCCCACCTGCCCTTTCCCACTTTAAAACCATGACCACCACCACCTGGCACGACCAACTCCGCTCCGAAGCCTTCAAAACTTACGAAGCCACCGCCTGGCCCGCCCGTAATCACGAAAACTGGCGCTTCGGCTCTTTCAAAAAAGCCCGCTTCGAAGACCTTCCCCTCGCGAAAGAAGGAGAAAGCACCCAAGCTGCCCACCTCCTCGAAAACTCCCTGCGCTTCGTCTTCCAAAACCACGAGCTCGTCGAGCGCCCGGACAGCCTCCCCGCTGGTCTCACCGCCCTCCCGCTTTCCGAAGCCCTGCAAGAGTTCGGCGACTGCCTGGAGAAGAAGTTCCCGAAACTCCAGGGCTCACTCGGCTCCGCCAAACTGGCCGCCTACCACCGCGCCCACGCCCCCGAGGCCCTCGTCCTCCTCGCCACGGCCGACATCGAGACGCCGGTCGAAATCATCCACCAAATCTCCGGCCACGAGCAAATCGTCCTCCCCCACCTTCTCATCACCAGCGATGAAGGCGGTCACCTGCGCGTCGTCGAGCGCTTCATTTCCACCAACGAGAACGATGCCACCCGCGTCGTCAGCGTCACCGACGTCGTGGCCGAGAAAAACTCCCAAGTCACCTACCTCGCCACTCAGGAACTCAACCGCCACAGCCTTTTCACCCGCTTGGCCGACAGCCGCGTCGAGCAAAACGCCCTCGGCCGCATCGGCGTCGTCCACACCGGAGCCGAATGGGTGCGCGAAGAAACCTACTCGACCGTCGATGGCACGGACGGCCGCTCCGAGATCCTCTCCGTCGCCATCCCGGACACCGGTCAGGAATACGATCAGCGCACCTTCCAGCACCACGGCGCGCGCGACACCTTCAGCGACCTCCTCTTCAAAAACACCCTCTTTGGCGAGGCCAAAACGGTCTTCTCCGGCCTGATCTTCGTCGATGAGCACGCCCACGGCACCGATGCCTACCAGACCTGCCGGAACCTCCTCATGACCGACACCTGCGAGGCCAACTCGATGCCCGGACTTGAGATCAATGCCGACGAGGTCAAATGCTCACACGGCTCCACCAGCTCCCAGGTCAGCAAAGAGGAAATCTACTACCTCATGGCCCGCGGCATCCCCGCCACCCAGGCCCGCCGCCTCATCGCCAAAGGCTTCTCCGTCGAGGTCATCCAAAAACTCGATAACGAAGCTCTTGAAGAACTCGCCATCGCCATCGTCGAGGCCAAGTTCGCCCAAGTCGGCTGAGTTTCCCTCCTCACCATCATCAAAAAAAAGGCAGCCTCTCAGGAAGCTGCCTTTTTCTGTGTTTTCTCCGGAGGAAGAAATTTTTAGCGGGATCGTCTGAAATTCCCGGAAGCGCGCTCGCTCGCGTTCACCAGCTGGGAGCGATTGTCGTTATGCGACGATCTGGAACGCTGGCGGGGCTGCGGTTGGGCCCGTCTTTCCGGCATTTGCGGACGGCTGCGCGGCTGTGGTTGCGGGCGCTGGATTTCCCGTCTCACCTCGGGCTGCCGACCCCGATGCGAACGCTGTTCCGGAAGGGTCGTCCGACGCTGGATGATCTGACGCGGGTTGCTCCGTTCCCGATCCCGCAGCGAACTCAAATGTCTTTCGCGAGAATTCCGTGAGCGTTCGGCGGCTTGCTGACGCAATTGACGCTGGCGCATTTCGTGATTGCGAGCCAACTCCTGACGCTTGCGAAGCTCACTGTAACGCTGACTGCTGCTCTCATGGCGGTGGCGGTCATGGCGGTGGCGATCGTAGCGATCATGATGATCCCGACGGTGGTCGTGCCGGGCGTAGTGCCCTTTGTGACTCCCACGATGGCGATCATAATGGCGTTTGTTCAAATTATGATAGCGCAGAGCCGCGCTCCGGCTTGCATAATAATGGCCGTTGTAGCGGTAAGGGTAGCTCACCGTGCGGTAATTCGACCCATAAAGATAGGTCGAGAAGCCCACGTTGGAGGAACCGTAGTAAGGCGCGCCATACGACGAACCATAGCCCCCACTGCTGTAGCCGCTATGGCCGTAATAACCGACATCCGAGCAGGAAACGAGGGCCAATCCCGCCCCCGCGCTCAGTAATTTTAAAATAATTTTTATAGTCATCTCAGTAGGTAAGACAACGCAGCCGGCCACTTCATTCAAAAAAGATGCCCTCCGCCGCCTAAAAAAAAGAACGGAGTCATACGACCCCGTTCTTGTCAAAAATAATGAAGTGTCAGCTCGACAGCTTAGAAGCTGTAGGCAAGGGACGCACCGCCGAAGAGGTCGTCACCGTCGCTCGCGTGGTTTTCGGTGATTTCACCAGCCACGTAGATGCTGCCGGTCAGGCCTTCAGCCAGCTCTTTGGAAGCGGCGATGCTCAGACCGTAGGTGTAGTAGTCATCCGCGTAGTCAGCAAGGGTGAGGCCGTAGTTGGCGCTCACAGCAAGCTCGATGTCGGATGGAAGCTCGAAGCTCTTGGAAGCGGAAAGCTCACCGTAGGTCGCGCCGTCGGCAGCGTCCACATCGTAGTAAACTTTAGCAGCAAGAGCGACACCGGAGAATTCGGTGCCAGCGCCGAGGAAGAGTTCCGTGGTGTCACCACCGTTGGAGTCGAAATCGTAGCGGATCGCACCAAGCTCAAGGTCCACCAAGCCGAAGGACTTGGAAGCACTCGCGTAGAAGTCACGCTCTTGGGCGTTGTCACCGAAGTCAGCAAGCCAGACACCGGCATTCCAGTCAAAACCACACTCGGTCGAGCCGGTGAAGTCGAGACCATATTCGAAAAGGCCGGAATCGGTGCCAGCCAGGTTGTTTTGGTTCACGCCACGCCAGACGTAGTCCGTGCTGTAGCCCACGTGGAAACTGCTTTCGATTTCAGCGGCGGCAAAACCGGTCGCTGCGAGTGAAAGCCCTGCTAGTCCTAGTAGTTGTGTCTTTTTCATGACGCCCCTTAAAAAGCAGTTTGTGACGATTCCGTCAATATAAAGTTTTTTGAAAAGTTCGCCTTCTCCAAGCATCTCACTCCTCCAAACTAAAAACTCTCCACCCTCCCGCCGAAGCGACTGACAGCCATAAAGCCCTCACCCCCTGCCACCTGCGTCACACCAGCTCCCGTTCTTTCCGAACGGCCGATTTCGAAACTTGGCACGCTATGTGCTCACCCCTCTCCCGCCAAAAAAACAATGACTACCATGCGTAAGCACATCCTACCACAAAGATACACAAGCCTCCTTCTCGGGGGGCTTCTCGCCTTCGTATTCGCCCTGATGATCCCCCCCGCTCAGGCTGATCCGATAGACCCCGCGAGTGAGGAACTCGCCGTCACCAGTGAGATGCTGGATCCCGAACACGAAGACTACGACGAAGGCGCCGTGGATCTCGTCGGTAAAAGCATCTTCAAATACGTCGAGATGGGAGGCGATGTCGCCGCCCTCTCCCCCGAGCAACAAGCGGCCATGGAAGGCTACTATGACCGCTGGGAAGACGCGCCTTTCTTCGGTCTCAGTAACCTCTGGATCCTGATCTGCGCCTTCTTCGTGTTCATCATGCACCTCGGCTTCTCCGCGATCGAATCCGGTCTTTGCCAACGCAAAAACACGGTGAACATCCTCTTCAAGAACGTTTTCATCATCTGCTCCGGCATCCTCCTCTACGCCGTCTGGGGCTTCAACGCCATGTATCCGGGCGATTGGACGATCGCGAACGTCTTCGGTATCGGCAGCCCGATTTCCGGTGACGCTTCCACCAACTCCGACCTCTCCTACGGAGGCACCGGCCTTGCGCAAACCGGCTGGGCTGACTTTATCTTCCAAGCGATGTTCGCCGCTACCGCTGCCACCATCGTCTCCGGTGCCGTGGCCGAGCGGGTCAAACTCACCAGCTTCATGCTCTTCGCCGTTCTCCTCGTTGGCTTCGCCTACCCGATCACCGGCGGCTGGAAATGGGGCGGTGGTTTCCTCGACGGCATGGGCTTCTATGACTTCGCAGGCTCCTCGGTCGTTCACGGATTCGGTGGCTTCGCCGCTCTCGCCTGTGTCCTCGTTCTCGGACCCCGCGCTGGCAAATACTCCGCCAGCGGTGTCAAACCCATCCTCCCCAGCAACATGCCCCTCGCCTCCATCGGTGCTTTCCTCCTCTGGTTCGGCTGGTTCGGCTTCAACGGTGGCTCCGTCCTCTCCGCTGATCCCGGCTCCATCTCCTACGTCATCGTGACCACCGCTCTCGGTGCGGCCGCTGGCGGACTCGGTGCCATGTTCATCTCCTGGGGCATCCTCAAAAAACCAGACCTCTCGATGTCCCTCAACGGCATCCTTGCTGGTCTCGTCTCCGTCACCGCTGGTGCCGACCAACTCTCCCTCCTCGGTGCCGCTCTGGCCGGCGTGATCGGTGGTGGCCTGGTTGTGATCTCCGTCATCTTCTTTGACAAAATCAAAATCGATGACCCCGTCGGTGCCATCTCCGTCCACGGCACCTGCGGTATCTGGGGAACCCTCGTGATCGGCTTGCCCTTCATGACCCTCGAAGGAGTCGAAACCTCCTTCATCACCCAGCTCATCGGAACCCTCTCCATCGGTGCCTTCGCCTTCGCCTTCTCCTTCATCGTCTTCTCGATCATCAAAGCCATCATGGGCGTGCGGGTCGATGCCGAGGAAGAATCCGAAGGACTCGACGTCGCCGAACACGGCTCCCCCGCTTACAGCGAATAAGCCTTCCCCCGACCCACCTCACCCCCAAACTAAGACCGCAGGTTCACCCCTGCGGTCTTTTTTTGTCGCCACGCTCCCCAAACCTCCACCCGTCCAACCGCATTTCAACATCGACGTCCCCGCCCCGGCCTTGTTATAAAACACTAATGACCAGACGCCTCTTCATCCACAGCTCCGCCGCCGCCGCCGGCTCTCTCCTCCTCCCCGCCCGGGAAGAAGTCGCCTCCGAATCCAACGGTCCGGCCCTCTGCTACGCCCTCAAAGACCGCATGATCCCCGGCAAACTGAGCCTCCTCGAAAAATTCGAACTGGCCAAAAAAGTCGGCTTCGACGGCATCGAACTTCACGTCCCCGGCCAACTCGACCTCGCGGAAGCCCTCGCCGCCGCCCGAAAATCCGGCCTCCCCGTCCCCGGCTGCGTCAACGCCCGCCACTGGCAAATCAAACTCAGCGCCCCCACTGAAGCCGAACGCGCCCAGGCTCTCGGCCACCTCCGCGATTCCCTCCGCGAAAGCGCCCGCCTCGGTGCTTCCACCTGCCTCCTCGTCCCCGGCGTCGTCAACGAGGAAGTCAGCCCCGAACAAGCCTGGGAACGCTCCATCACCGGCATCCGCCAAGCCCTCCCCCTCGCCGCCAAACTCGGCGTCCGCATCGCCATCGAAAACGTCTGGAACGGCATGTTCTACGATCCCAAAGGCCCCGACACCCAGAGCGCCGAACTCCTCAGAGACTACCTCGACGAGATCAACTCCCCCTGGGTCGGCGCTTACTTCGACATCGGAAACCACCAGCGCTTCGGCAAACCCGCCGACTGGATCCGCACGCTCGGCCACCGCATCGTCAAGCTCGACGTCAAAGACTGGGGCCGGGAAAACGGCTTCGGCAAGATCGGAGAGGGTGACGTCGACTGGCCCGAGGTCCGCCGCGCCCTTGCGGAAATCCGCTATCACGGCTGGGCCACCGCCGAGGTCAAAGGCGGCGACGAAGCCCGCCTCGCCGAAATCCTCCAAAACATGAAAAAACACCTCGGCGGCGAGTCCTGACCTCAGTCCGCGCCCCCTGCAAGATTCCCTCCCCTAGCCCGTATCTTTCTGAATCGTCATGATACGCTTCTTGCTCGCCCTCCTTCTCCTGCCCGGCCCGCTCCGGGCGGAAAAAATCTCCTTTGCCCGCGAAATCCTCCCTCTCCTCTCCGAAAACTGCTTCTTCTGCCACGGGCCCGACCCCGAAACGCGCGAAGCCGACCTCCGACTCGACCTCCTCGGCATCGACCACACCGCCCTCACCTACAAGCACCAAGGCCGCCACTTCCGCCTCACCGACGTCCACGGCCACCCCGTCACCCAAGTCCTCGCCTAACGGAACACCAAGCTCCAGCTTGGCAGAGAACGCGTCCCGAACCTCCCGTCCGTGACTTCCAGCCTGCACTGGTCCCGCCCGCCACTTCAAAAAACCACGGATGAGGCATCCCAAACCCTTTCCCATTCAAGCTTGCCAGTCCTGCTCTAAGCCCCTTGGATCATACATTCACCAGACTCCCAGATCCTAAACTATGGCACTCACTCAAATTCAAATCATTCAATCCCTTGGCGAAGCCATGAATTGGCTTGAACGTGAACTTTCCTGGGAAGTCGCGATTCAAGAGCAACGACACCTCATCGGACGGATTGGCGAACTCTATGCCGCCCTGATGACCGGCGGCCAAATGGCACCGGAGATTAATCAGGCCGGATACGATGTCGTCTCTTCGAGTGGCGAGCGGATTTCGGTCAAGACAACCACTCAGCAAGGGACTAGCGGACACATTGCATTCAGTGCCACCACTTTAAACCAAGTCGACCGCGTGATGATCTTCTTCTTGAACACGGATGAGATGCAGATCGAAACCCTCATTGATGCGCCGCTTGCCGAAATTAACCTTCTCTTATCTGACACTGGCGGCAAGCGCATCCTCCCCCTACGCAAACTTCGCAGTTCACCCCACATCCCGACCCGCCAACTTGCCGAGCAAAAGGTTGTGCACGAAGCGGCCTACGAGGCCTACCACATCAAGGAATACGAATCGGGCACCATCGTAGTTCTTAAACATGGAAAAACGGAACCAGTCGCGAAACCCATACTTCGCGAAATTTCGAAAAAATTAGGTCTCTCGATTCTCAACTCCAACGGCAATCCCATGAATACCAGACAGCTCGGAGCCCGCATCATCAAAGAAATCTCCAGCTGACTCCGTCACCCAAGTCCTCGCTTAAACTCCAACGTAACCCGGACATCCCGTCCGTAACCTCACTCCGCCTCGAACTCCAGGCTCAGCTCGTCCAGATAAAAGGCCGTTTTCGCGTTCGCCGTGCCGGACCAGAAGAAATACCCGGCGTCTTCCCAGCCCTGGCCCGTCGGCAAATCCCGGAGCTCCCGTGCTTTTCCGTCCTCGCCCGTCATCGTCACCGACCACTTTCCGCTCCCCGTCCGGGCCGCGATCTCGACCCGCACCCATTTCCCCGCCGGCAGCTCGCCCATGACCCGCTCCCGCCCGCCGTGACCCGCGATCAATTTCCCTCCCCGCCAGGACACCATCGGCCCCGCCCCGAACTCCGCCCCGCCGCGAATTTCAAAAAACCAATGCGCCCCCTCCTCCGCCATGACATCGAAGCTCACCCGCACCGTTCCCGCGCCCCAGTCCGGCCGCACATTCAAGAGTGGATGGTAAGTCTGCTTCAAGCCCTCCGCATCCTGAATCTGTAAACTCTTCTTCCCCTGGGCACCCGCCAGCGGCGAGGACGGCCCCTCCACCACCGCGATGGCATCCCCCTTGCCCTCCGGCGCATACGAGACCCCGCGAATTCCAAGCGCCCCCACGGGCAGACTCTCAAAATCCTCCCCCTTCACCGCGAAATGGGGCTTCGGCCACGGTCGCGAACGCTCCGCCCACTCGGGGTAACTCCAGCCCTCCGCCGCCTTCTTCCGCCAAGCCTCCCCGCGCACCCCCGCCTTTCCGTGATCCCAGGGCTCGAAGCCCATTTTCCGCGCCGGGCTCCCCTCTTGCAAACGAAAATCCCGCCGCGCCACATCCACAAAGAGCGGATCCACCCACACACTGCCCGCATCGCGTCCCATCTTTTGCCACTCCTCCCAGCTCCACTCACCCGCCAGCTTCTCCGGCTTCTTCCCGTCCGTCCGCCAATATAAATTCCGCCGCATCGCCACCTGATCGCGCGGGTCTCCACCACGCCGGTTTTCCGCGAATTTCCAATTCCGTGCCGTCCCGTAAAGCAAGGGCGACTCCGCATCCCACAGCACAAGATTCCTCTCGTAGACAAAGCTCAAATGCGTCTCCGCCCGACTGCGCTGGATCTGCGCGTTCCGCCCGAAGGCGAAAATATTGTTCCGCACCACATTGTGAAATCCGTAATGCTGGTGAAAGCCCGCCTCAGTCGTGTCGTGCACGAGATTTTTCTCAAACAAGACATTCGTGCTCCCCTCATCCGTATACAGCCCCCAGCCGCCGTAGGAATAGCTCGCCACATGATGCACATGATTCCCCCGCACCACCGTGCCCGGAGCCGAACCCAGATTATAAAAGCCCCCCATGTCGCTCAAATACCCCCAGCCCAGATGGTGGATGTGGTTCCACTCCAGCACATTGTCCCGATTCACGCTCTCACCGTAACCCCAGTTCCACCCGAAGCTCACCCCCGTGTAATAAAAATCCCCGATATCATTATGCCGCACCGCGCAGCCCTCCGCATGCGTCAGCAAGACCCCGCAGGCGCTCGCGTGCAGCCGACCCCCATGCTGGATGATGCAATCCTCCACCACGATCCCCCGGTTCAGGCGCTCGAAACCCGGACGTGCCAGCTCCCCGATGCGCACCCCGCCCGCGCCCAAATCATGCAAGTGACAGCGCCGCAGAGCTCCTTCCGCGCAGCCGTTCTTAAAAAACACCCCATAGCGCCCCACCTGCCCCACCTCACAATCCTCCATGACAAAACCCCGCGTGTCCTCCACCTCGACCGCCCCGCCGATGAAACCCGCCGCCTGCATGTCATAATGCCCGTCCTCCCCGAAAACATCATTCCCGTGCCGGAAAGCAATCCCCCGGAAGCGCAAATCATGCGCCCCCTTCACCCGTAACAAACCCTGCGAGACCGGAGCCACCACCGGGAGCTTCGTCAAATCCTCCCCCTCCCGCGCCACATAAGAAATCACTCCGGCCCGCCGATCCAGATACCACTCCCCCGCCGCATCGAGCGCCCCCCGGTAATTCTCCACAAAATACCGCTGCCCCGCCCGGCCCACATCATAACGCGTCACCGGAGCCACCTCCACCGTGCGCCCCGCCTCGTGCAGGCCCCGCACCCGACACAAACTCACACTCCACTTCTGCGCCATCGTCACCAGCACCCCCGCCCGCTCCGCCTCCGGAATCGCCTGAAACAGGGCAAACTCCTCCGGACTCGCTTGAAAACCCTGAAAACCCGCTTTCTCGCCCGACTTCCGCACCCGCGCCATCGGCCCGTCCTCCACATGGAAAAATCCCACATTCGGCGTCCGCGCCCGCACCGCTCGCCGACCTCCCTCCCACAACTGCTCGAAAAACCACTCGCCTGCCGCCACCTCCGGCACCTTCGCCGACCAGACATTCCCCTCCCCCTTCAACCATCCCCGGCCCCCCTCATATCCCAAAAAACCCCGTCAGCAGAAACATCGCCGCCACCACGCCCGAAACCAGAAGAGACC
>JBNNED010000030.1:0-3117 GCA_050285825.1 Verrucomicrobiales bacterium
GAGCCCGTTCTCCCACAGTCCGCACCCGCACCCGCAGCTCCAGTTCTTCGCGTAAATCCCAGCGACCCTCCGCCGGACGAAACACCACCTCTCCCGCCTTCCCTTCGCCCGGAAAGTACATTTTGAGCCCTTCGCCCGCCACCACTTCCCCCCGTGCCCCGTTTTTCCCCAGCAGTTGTTTTTCGCCGTCCACCGCCTGGCTCACCGGGAACAGCCGCCCTTCCTCCGGTCGCAGCCGCAGCGACTCAGGATCCGCCGGCGGGGTCTCCCCCGCCTCACCACCCACGACGAGTTCTTCAACCCGAAACGAGGCACCTTCCTTAACCTTCCCCGTAAATAACAACAACTGCGTGACTTTCGCCGGATTGAGCGGAAAACTTTTTTTCCCGCCGTAAGAATAACCAAAAATGACCTTCAGGTCTCCCGTCTCTCCCGGTTTGAGGGCGAGATTTTCCGTATTCACCGGCCCTCCCTGACTCCAGTCGCCCGCGTTATCGAGCCGCAGATTCAGGCCAATTTCTTCCGCTCCTGTGTTCGTGACGCGCGCCCGCACATGCCCAAAGCCTGAGAAATCAAAAAACTCCCCGATCTCCCGCTTGAAAGCCAAACCCGGATAGCCCGCCTCTCCCCCCTTGATTTTCACTTCCAACTTCCCAGCCGAAATCACCGCCGAAACCTGCTCGCCGCTCGGCTCCAAGACCACTCCGGCATCCAAAACCGGCCGCTCCGCCGCCCAGGAAAACGACAGAAATCCGAAAAGCCCCAAACAGAAGGTCATCACTTTCATCAACCCCACCCTACGTCCGAAAGGAGCCCGACCCAGCACTTTTCCGCGAAAAAAAGCGAATTTCCACCGACACACCCCCGTCTCACCCATGAATCCACCGAAATCGCTTTCCTCCTCGCCAAACTGTCATAACATCATAAAGCCATGAACGCTCTCCGCCACCTCATCCTTCTTGCCGCCCTCCTCCTTCCCGCCACTCTGAGCGCGCAAATCAAAAAAGACCCGCGCGGCTCCCTCCTGAATAGCGATCCCGATGTCGTTTACCGCGAGGAATTCGCCGCCGAACCCATCGAGCTGCTCGTTGTCAAACCCGGCACGGTTTACGCCACCAAAAAAGGCGGCTACCAGCGCGGAGCCTTGAAAGTCGACAGCAAAGTCGAACTCGTCGGCTTCACCGAGCGCGCCTACAACATCCGCGGCACCCTCTCGAATGGCAATGGTGTCTCCGGCTGGGTCAGCCCCCACGCCCTCGCCTCGCGCGACAAAAATTTCGTCGAAAACCTCCAAAAACTCTACGAGCGCCAGATCAAACTCCGCCAACTCATCGCCGACGGCCAACTCGCCCTCGGCATGACCCCGGACGAAGTCGCCCAAGTCATGGGCGGTGAACCCACGAAAGCGACCCTGCGCCGCACCGCCAAAGGTCGTAGCGGCTCATGGGAGTACATTGAGTTCGAGGAAGAAAAACACTACCAGCTCGTCCGCGACCCCCGCACCGGCGCCGTCTTCCGCCAACTGACCCACGTCACGAAGGAAGAAAAAAGCAAAACCGTCATCGAGTTCGAAGATGACGTCGTCACCGCCATCGAAGAAAGCCGCGACAACGGCTCGGGCAAGACCCACACCATCCCCGCCCCCATCTTCATCACTTGGTGACTCTGAGCGCCATGAACTCCGCCCACTTATTATGAATGCACACGCCCTCATCCCACTGGCTTTTGGACTATTCATCCCGCTCGGCAACTTACAAGCAGAAGCGAAACCCGACCCTTTCGTGGCAAACAAATCACAAACTTCCGACCCCAAAGCGAAGACGGAAGAAGGGCTGGGTGAAACCCTGAAAATGGTGTTCTCACTGTCCGAAGGCGATCAACAAGTCGCGAGCTACACCACTTTTGCCACAAAATTGCCAGGTGACCACGAGTACAAGGCGATTGGAATTGTCCGGCACGAACACCGACAATGGTATGTTTACGTCGCTTACCAGACATCCGATAGCAAATACGACAGAGTGAGCTGCGAAATTCGAGACATCGCATCGAGCATCGACGAAACAGAAGGCCATGTTCATTTACTGCGAATTTTTTCAACCATGCTGCCCAATACCGGATATGGAACATACACTTTTGGAGAAATCGACGGCATGACACTCAAAGTCGATATTTCCCCAGCCAAAGAGAAAGTGACTCCCTAAGCGGCACTCAAGATCCCATCTGGATTCATCTCAATCGGGCTCATTCGACGAAACGCCAGCCAACTCGTCGCCCCGCCTCTGATTCAGCGGCCAGCATTTCATCTTCTCTTATCCCACACCATTGCCAGTCAGGGGCTTATCCCTCAACTACCAGCAGCTTGTCACCATGTTGCAAAAAATCGGGCTCCGAAAAGTATTGACCTGAGCCCCCACTTAAATGAGAACGATTCTCACCTGCAGAATAACTCTATTTGCAACCCATGAAAAAACAAGCCACCCGCCACCCCGTCTCCTCCCGCGAACTTCTCGCTTTGGCCACCTTCGCCACAATGGCCAACAGCGCCGCCCAGGACGTCGCCGCTCCATCCGACCAAGCCAGCACGCTCAGCGAAACCGTGATCAACGCCGAGCAAGGCAACGCGATCAAGACCGAGACCCTGAGCTCGAACAAAAGCACGGCGCCTCTTCTCAACACCCCGCAGACTTACAGCGTGGTGCCCAAAGAGGTTTACAACCAGCAATCGGCCCGCAATCTCACCGACGTGCTTAAAAACACGCCGGGCATCTCGTTCAACGCCGGCGAAAACGGCTTCGCGGCCTCGCAGGACAACTTCAGCATGCGCGGCACCGACGCTTCCGGCAGCATTTACGTCGATGGCATCCGCGACTCGGGCAGCTACACGCGTGACATTTATAACATCGAGCAGGTCGAAATCGCCAAAGGTCCCGCTGCCGACAATGGACGGGGTGGTGCCGGCGGTTACGTCAACATGGTCACCAAAACGGCTCGTGCCGAGGACTTCTTCCGTGGCACGACGAGCTACGGCTACGCGCCGGAAGGCGGCGACGGGCTTTTTCGCCAGACCTTCGACTGGAACCAGCAAGTCGGTAACGGCTCGGCCTTCCGCCTGAACGC
>JBNNED010000031.1:0-2590 GCA_050285825.1 Verrucomicrobiales bacterium
TGGTCGAGACTTTGAACGAAATCAAAGAAATCCAAGGCTTCCTCAAGAACTTACCGACGCGCTTCATCCGGTGAGACGAGGAAAGAAGGGAAATTGACAGAATTCTGTCAGCCAGTTATCTTCTCCCTATGAAAACGCTGAGTTACACCGAGGCGCGAAACGGGCTGGCGGGGCTAATGAAACAGGCGGAGGAAGACCGCGACGTCATCGCCATCACGCGGAACGGACATTCCAGCGTGGTCATGCTGTTGCAGGAAGAATATGACAGCCTGATGGAGACCCTGCATTTGCTGAGCACCCCGGCCAACGCCAAGCGGATCCAGGAGGGCTTGGCCGAGTATGAGAGCGGTCGCCTGACCGAGCACGAGCTATGCGATTAACCTGGCTGGACGGCGGCTGGGAGGACTATCTTTACTGGCAGAAGCACGACCGAAAGGTCCTCAAGCGCCTGAATGAATTGATCCGGGACACGCGGCGAAATCCCTTCGACGGTCTTGGCAAGCCGGAAGCGCTCAAAGCCAACCTGAGTGGCTGGTGGTCGCGGAGAATCACGCAAGAGCACCGTCTGGTTTATAAGATCGAAGGAGACGCCCTCATCATCATGCAATGCCGCTTTCATTATGATCACAAATAAAGCCCTCGCAACTCCCCTGCCCTCTCCGGGTTTCCTCTCTTGATCTTCCATGAAAATCCGCCCGCCTCATTTGCTCATCGTTCTCTGTCTCGGAGCCGCCTGCTGGCTGGTTTGGCGCAAGGCTGGCACGGAGGAGGTCGCAAGCGAACGCCCGCCGCTCCGCGAGCCGACGCCCGAAAAAAACCTATCACGCAGTGCCCGCGCGGAAGAAGAAGCCCGTGAGAAAAAGCCTCGGCCGGAGGAGAGCTTCCGCGAAGAACTGGCCTCGCGTCGCAACGAACGCATTGTCACCTTCAAGAGCGACGCCGCCTACCAAAAGGCCATCGGCGAGCTTGAAAAACAAGGTTTCCGCATCCTCGGTCGCATCGATCGCCTCCGCGCGCTGCGGGTTGGCTATGATGAGCTGAGCCGACTCGAAGCGGCTTTGGGCGACGACGCCGAGTTGGCTCGCAATTATCTCGTGACCCCTCCGGCGCTGCCCGAAGGCACGGTGCAGGCGAACGCCGCGGGCTTTGGAAACGACTACCTCGCCTGGCTCGGCATCCGCGAAGATCACAGCAGCTGGGGCGCGGGAGTGACCATCGCCATTCTCGACACCGGCGTCGTCGCGCACGATAGCTTGCCCGCTGATTTCAAACAAATCTCGCTGGTGGAAGGGGGCGCGGAGGCCAACGGGCACGGCACGGCGGTCGCTTCCCTCGCCTCGGCGGTCGCCCCGGCTGCCGACCTCCTCTCCGTGCAAATCGCGGGCGCGGATGGCGTGAGCGATTCCTTCACGCTGGCCCAGGGCATTTTCGCCGCGCTCGAAAACGGAGCTCAGGTCATCAACATCTCGATGGGCTCGGCTTATGAAAGCAGCGTGGTCAGCGAGGCCATCGCCGCCGCGAGCGCGCAGGGAGCGGTCATCGTGGCCTCTTCCGGCAATAACGGGGTCAATTACGCGACCTCTCCCGCCTCCCACCCCGACGTCATTTCCGTGGGAGCCGTCGATGCCAACACGCAGCACCTCAACTTCTCCAACACCGACGCCTCCCTGAGCACTTCGGCTCCGGGCTACGAAGTTTACGCGGCTTGGCCGGGCGACCTCGGCATCGCCTTCACCGGCACCTCCGCGAGCGCACCCCTGACCGCCGGAGGAGTGGCGGCGGTCCTCAGTCAAAGCGGCGCGGCCAACGCGGGAGTGGCCGCGAACCTCCTCCTGACTTACAGCAACGAAGCCGGGGATCCGGGAAGCGACCCCGCCTTCGGCCAAGGCACCATCGACGTCGGGCGGGCTGTCAATCACAACACCCCGGGCATCTACGACCTCGCCGTGGCCTCGCAAAGCTACCTCGTCGCGAGCACCGCCAACGCCTCCGGCTTGCAAGTGAGCATTGAAAACCGGGGCACCGAGACTCTCTACAACTCGACCGTCAACATCCAGGTCAACGGTCAGAACTACGCCCAGACCATCGGTCAACTGGCTCCCGCCGAGCGCAGCGTCATCACCCTGCCCATCGGGCTCACCGAATTGCAAAGCGGCGGCTCGCTTTCCGTCACCTCCTCTGCTAGCGTCTCCGGCGGAACCAGCGATGGGAACTCCGCCAACAACAGCCGCAGCGATGTCATCAGCCTCAGCACCCCTTAAGCCCCAGCCCTTTCTCAGCCTCACCGCCACCCTCGCGGTCCTGCTCACCTTCCTCTCGCCGCTGAGTGCCCGGGAAAACTGGCTGCAAGCCCCGAACGCCGCCGTTCCCCCACTCAATCAGCTCAAAGCCAGCGGAAACGCCTGCGGCCCGACCGCCCTCCTCATGGCTTGCCTCATGGGCTCCGAGAAATGGCAAAAAAGCTACGCCGCCATTCCCGGCACGGACGACAAGTCGCGCATCCTCTCACTCATCAAACGCCACGGCTTCGTCCGCTCCTCCCACCTCCCGACCCGACTGCGTTACAACTCCAAAAAAGGCATCAACAACG
>JBNNED010000032.1:0-7262 GCA_050285825.1 Verrucomicrobiales bacterium
ACGACGCTCTTCCGATCTTCTTCGTCAGCCGCGAAAACCTCTCGCCGCGCGCGACCGCCCTCTTCCGCGAACTCGTGGCTCTCGAAGGCAAGAGCGCGGACGAACTCGCCGCCCCCTACCAGCGGATTGGGACCGACCTCAACGCCAGCGTTGTCGATACCATGCGCTTCGAGTCAGGCCGCGCGGATATCGACTTCCAACGCGAGGATCAACTCAAGAAAGCCGTCACTTCCGCTCCCGGCAAAGCCTTCTTCCTCGTCGTCGGCTACGCCTCCAAAACGGGCGAAACCGAAGCCAACCGCGAACTCTCCGCCCAGCGCGCCACCCGCGTCGCCTCCGTCGTCAATTACCTCAAACAACAAGGCCAGGAGGTCCAGGCCGTTTACTTCGGAGAAACCGACCGCTTCGGCAGCGAGGCCGCCCCGAACCAGGCCGTCGAGCTGTGGGAAATCAGACCCTAAGCGTCATTCGTCATCCGTGATTTGTGATCCGATCTCAATCCCGAACAGCGACAGCAAACAACTCGTAACGAATAACCAATCACAAATAACGATTCCATGACCACCGTCTTCCTCGACACCGCCACCCTGCACCGTGATGACATCGATTTCTCGCCCTTCTCCGAGTTTGGCGAGGTCGTCCACTACCAACGCAGCCGCCCCGAGGAGGTCGTGGAGCGCATTGCCGATGCCGAAATCATCATCACGAACAAAGTCGTCATCGATGCCGACAAACTCGCCGCCGCGCCGAAACTGAAGCTCATCTGCGCCGCCGCCACCGGCGTGAACCACCTCGATCTGGAAGCGATCAAAGCCCGTGGCATCAGCGCTTGCAACGTCTCCGGCTACTCGACCCAGGCCGTCGCCCAACACGCCTTCGCCAACATCCTGAGCCTCGCCACCAGCCTCCACCGCTACGCCCCGGAAGCCGCGCAGTGGCCGGATTCTCCTCTTTTCACCCGACTCGACCACCCCGTCTTCGAGCTGGCCGGAGAAACGCTCGGCATCATCGGACTCGGCACGATCGGACGCGAAGTCGCCAAAATCGCCCGCGCCCTCGGCATGGACGTCGTCGCCCTCGCCCGTGAAGGCGCGAGCGCGTCCGGCGACATCCCCCGTCTTCCGCGCGCCGAATTTTTCGCCGCCTCCCGCGTCATCTCCCTCCACGCTCCCCTCACCCCGGAAACCGAAAAAATCATCAACGCCGAGAGCCTCGCCCTCTGCGCGCCCGGCACCCTCCTCATCAACACCGGCCGTGGCCCTCTGATCGACGAACAGGCCGTCGCCGACGCCCTGCGCAGCGGCCAACTCGGCGGAGCGGGACTCGACGTCCTTTCCACCGAGCCACCCGCACCCGACAACCCGCTGCTCGCGCCCGATCTCCCCAACCTGCTCATCACGCCCCACACGGCCTGGGCCGCCCGGGAAGCCCGCCAGCGACTCATCGACGGCCTCCTTTCCAACATCCGCGGCTTCCTCGCCGGAGACCTCCCGAACCGCGTCGCTTGAAAGCCATGGACGAAGTCCTCGCCCAGCTCCTCCCCGCCGTCGAAGAGCAACTTGCCTCTCCCGACACTCCTTACGTGGCGGAAACCTACCAGCGGCTTCTCACTCACGACGACATCGACGCCGAAGAAGCCAAAAACCTCATCGCCTTCTGCCTCGCGGACGAGCTCGAAGCCCTCGAACGCGAAGAGCGTCCCTTCAACGCCGAGCGCTACCAAACCCTCCTCAGCCTCCTCCCCACCATGCCCGAAGGGCGCTAACCCACAAGGAACGCCAAGCTCCAGCCTGGCAATTTCACCACTTCTGCCCGGCAAATCCAAGAGACGCGGAAAGCTGGCAACCATCCTGCTTTTTCTTGCCAGCGATGCGCTGATGCGTCATCACTAGACTGACATTGATTTGAATCCCCTTTTTATGAAGAACGAGCCCACCCCCGCCAGCCAACACACCAGCCACGCCCCCCTTGCCAAATGGATCGACCAAATGATCGAACGCTGCCAGCCCGACCAGGTCGAATGGTGCGACGGCTCGCAGGAGGAATGGGATCGCCTCACCAGTCTCCTCGTTGACAAGGGCACCCTCATCCGGCTCAACCCCGAAAAACGCCCCAATTCTTTTCTCGCCCGTTCTTCCCCGTCCGACGTCGCCCGCGTCGAAGACCGCACCTTCATCTGCACCCGCCGAAAGGTCACGGCGGGACCGACCAATAACTGGGCCGAGTCCCGCGAGATGCTTGCCAAAATGCACAACATCTTCACCGGCAGCATGAAGGGCCGCACGATGTATGTCATCCCCTTCTGCATGGGCCCTCCAAGCTCGCCGCTGGCCAAAATCGGCGTCCAGGTGACCGACTCCCCCTACGTTGTCCTCAACATGCGCATCATGTGCCACATGGGCTCCGCCATTTTGAAACAACTGGAAGCCGAGCGCGCGGGCGAAGCTCCAAAAGTCCGGCACGGCCACTCGCTTTTCATCCCCTGCGCCCACACCGTCGGAGCCCCGCTGGCTGAGGGCGAGAGCGACGTTGCCTGGCCCAATAATGACGAAAAATACATCTGTCACTTCCCCGAAACGCGCGAAATCTGGTCTTACGGTTCCGGCTACGGCGGCAACGCCCTCCTCGGTAAAAAATGCCTCGCTCTGCGCCTCGCCTCCGTCATCGCCCAGGAACACGATTGGATGGCCGAGCACATGCTCATCGTCGGGGTGGAATCGCCCGAAGGAGAAAAAACCTATCTCACCGGAGCCTTCCCATCCGGCTGCGGCAAGACCAACCTGGCCATGATCGTCCCGCCCGAATCCTACCGGGAAAAAGGCTGGAAAACGACAATTGTGGGCGACGACATCGCCTGGCTCTGGCCGCACGAAGACGGCTCGCTCCACGCCATCAACCCCGAAACCGGCTACTTCGGCGTCGCTCCCGGCACCTCGTGGGACAGCAACCCCGTCGCCATGGAGTCGATGAAAGCCAACTGCATTTTCACCAATGCCGCCCTCACTGACGACGGCGATGTCTGGTGGGAAGGGCTCACCAAAGAAAAACCCGCCCACCTCATCGACTGGCAGGGCAATGATTGGACGCCGGAAAGCGACAAACCCGCCGCCCACCCGAACGCCCGCTTCACCGCTCCCGCCAGCCAGTGCCCGACCATCGACCCCGATTGGCAGAACCCCGACGGCGTTCCCATCCGAGCCATCATCTTCGGAGGTCGCCGTCCCTCGACGATGCCCCTCGTATTCCAGGCCTTCAACTGGTCCCACGGCGTTTACCTCGGCGCTGCCATGGGCTCGGAAACCACCGCCGCCGCCATCGGCCTCAAAAAACAAGTCCGTCGCGACCCCATGGCCATGCTCCCCTTCATCGGCTACAACGCGGGCGAATACCTCCACCACTGGCTCGACATGCGCCGCGAAATCAAAGACGTGCCGCGCCTCTTCCACGTCAACTGGTTCCGCCTCAATGAAGAAGGCAAATTCCTCTGGCCTGGCTTCGGCGAAAACATGCGCGTTCTCGAATGGATCGTCAACCGCTGCCACGGCCGCATCCCCGGCCACGAAACCCAGATCGGCTGGACGCCGCACTTTGAAGATTTCAACATCGAGGGACTCGACGGCTTCTCCGAAACCCAATTCGAAGCCACCATGGCCTTCCACGAGGACGAATGGCGCGAGGAACTCGTCTCCCAGGCCGAGCTCTACCTCAAACTCTACGACCACCTCCCCAAAGAGCTCGTCTTCCAAAAAGAACTCCTCGCCGCCCGACTGGCCTAAGATCGAAACGCGGGTAAAATGCCCTCAAAGCTCCAAGATTGGAACGCGGGTGAAATGCCCTCAGGGTGCTTTAGCCCGCATCGGCTCGAGTGCTGTCATCGCACTTCCCCAAACGGACTTCTTTCTTCGGCTCATCCTCGATAAAAGAGCCTTGTGCAGCGCTTCCCTCTCTTTGGCTCCGCCTCCCTCCAAAAACTCCGTTTGCAAATCCCAGGGCATGTTATAACATACCCTGAGATGAAAACCAAAGTGCGTAAAATCGGCAACTCCCTCGGCGTCATCATCCCCAAAGAAGCCCTCGACGCCCTCAAACTCAAAGAAGGCAGCGAACTCTACCTCTGCACCAAAGAAAATCAATGCCTCGAGCTGGCGACGGAAAAATCCGGCTCGGAGGACAAGACCTCCCTCGTCGATGACATCATTTCCCGATACCCCGAAACGCTCAACGAACTGGCTCAATGACTGATCCGGATTGGGTCGAGCTCGATGAATGCCTCATGATCCACGACAAGCTCATTGCAGCCTTTGGCGGCCTCAATGGCATCCGCGATAAAGCGCTCCTTGAGTCCGCTCTCGGGCGACCTCGCCAAACCTACCATTACGAAAATGCCGACCCCTTCGAGCTTGCCGCCTCCTACGCCCACGGAATCATCAAAAACCACCCCTTCCTCGACGGCAACAAACGCACCGCCTTTGTCACCGCCGTCCTCTTCCTTGAATCCAACGGCTACCAATTTACAGCGACTCAAAACGACGCCACCACCCACACTCTCGCCCTCGCCGACAGTTCACTGAGCCAAAAATCCTTCACCCACTGGCTCCGCCAAAACACCACTCCCAAAGCCACTTAAGCCCATTCACCGAAAACCAATTCTTAAATCTGCCATCTTAAATCTTTAAATTCCATGACCCTATTTGAAAAAATCATCGCGCGGGAAATCCCCGCCGACATCGTTTACGAAGACGAGCTCTGCCTCTGCTTCCACGACATCTCGCCCGAAGCCCCGACGCACCTGCTGCTCATTCCCAAAAAACCCCTCCCTCGCGTCGCCGCCGCCCAAAAAGAAGACCAGGAACTCCTCGGTCATCTCCTCCTCAAAGCCGGCGACATCGCCCGCGAGCGGGGCATCGACCAAAGCGGCTTCCGTCTCGTCATCAACAATGGGCCACACGGCGGCGAAAGCGTGCCCCACCTGCACATCCACCTCCTCGCCGAGCGCCAACTCCAGTGGCCTCCGGGCTAGGCCACGTGGCGCAAACCATGGCATGGACGTCTCGTCCATGAGCTCCTTGAAATGGCATGAGCGTCTCGCCCATCGCCCCGCACCCACCTCGTCTCACAACACCCCGCCTTTAAACAGCTGATTGAATCATGTCTCAAAACGTCTCTCGCAACATGTCCTTTCTCGACCGCTACCTCACGGTCTGGATCTTCGCCGCCATGGCTCTCGGCACCCTCCTTGGCCACTTCGCCATCGCCGACCCCGCCGCCTTCTTCGCGCCCCTCACCATCGGCACCACCAACATCCCCCTCGCCATCGGCCTCATCCTCATGATGTATCCCCCCTTGGCCAAAGTCCGCTACCGCGAACTCCCCCGCGTCTTTGCCCAACCCCGTCTCATCTCCCTTTCCCTCATCCAAAACTGGCTCATCGGGCCCGTCGTGATGTGGCTTCTCGCCGTGATTTTCCTCCGCGACCAGCCCGATTACATGGTCGGCCTCATCCTCGTCGGCCTCGCCCGCTGCATCGCCATGGTTCTCGTCTGGAACGACCTCGCCAAAGGCTCCACCGAATACGCCGCCGGGCTCGTCGCCCTCAATAGCATCGCCCAAGTCCTCTTCTACGGAGCCTACGCCTGGCTCTTCATCACCGTCCTTCCGCCCCTCATCGGACTCGAAGGCGCCATCGTCGACATCTCCATGACCGAAGTCTTCACCTCCGTCATCATCTACCTCGGCATCCCGTTCCTCGCCGGCTTTCTCTCGCGACAGCTGCTCAGCCAGACCAAAGGCGAAGAATGGTATGAACAACGCTACCTCCCGCGCATCGCGCCGCTCACACTGATCGCCCTCCTCTTCACCATCGTCGTCATGTTCACCTACAAAGGAGACGACCTTCTCGAACTTCCCCTCGACGTCCTGCGCATTTCCCTCCCCCTCGTCCTCTACTTTGCCGCCATGTTCTTCATCAGCTTCTTCATGGCCGCCAAACTCGGAGCCGACTACCCCCGCAGCGCCAGCATCGCCTTCACCTCCTCTGGAAATAACTTCGAACTCGCCATCGCCGTTGCCATCGCCGTCTTCGGTATCGATTCCGGAGTGGCCTTCGCCGCCGTCGTCGGCCCCCTCGTCGAAGTTCCCGTCCTCATCGCCCTCGTCCACGCCTCGCTGGCCCTGCGGAAAAAATTCTTCCCCGCCGACCCATCTGACTAAAAAAAGCCTCCCCGTAGCGAGGAGGCTCTTCTCTAAATGAGCTTGTTCAGTCGGCTCAAGCCACGATCTCGCCCGGGGCAAAAAAGCGCTTCAGCTCGGCTGCCGCCGCTTCATTGCTATCGGACGCGTGACAGACGTTGCGCATCTTGGAATCACCCGACTTGTCGCCGAAATCACCGCGGATCGTGCCCTCTGGAGCCGCGCAGGAATCCGTCGGCCCCAGCAAATCACGCACGCGCGCGATGACCTCTTCGCCTTCCAGCGCCAGCGCGATCACCGGGCTTTCCTGCATGAAGGAACGCACGTCGGGGAAAAAGGGCATGGCCGCGATGTGCGCGTAGTGCTCGGCGAGAATTTCGTCGCTCAGCGCCATCATTTTCAGGCCGCGCACGCGGAAGCCTTCTTTTTCAAAACGGGCCAGAACGGTGCCGACCAATTTCTTGGCCACGGCATCGGGTTTAAAGAGAATGAGAGTAGTTTCAGTTGCCATTACTTGCTTGCTTGGTTGGGCGGATAGAAAAGCGGAGCCGTCGCCACCTGTCAACCGTTAGGCTCATTCTTCAAGATTGCCAAGCTGCCACCATCTGCTTCAATCCCCCCAAATGCCACGTCCCGCCATCATCCTGCTCCTCGCCCTCCTCACCGCCTGCCAACAAAATACGCCCCCGCAAGCGAAAAAACCCGCCGCCGCCAGCCCGCCCTCCTTGAAAAAGCCCGCTCCCGCGCCGGAAAGCTCCCCGCCCCCCGCCGCCGAGATCAAAAAATCGGCCCCTCGCGTCGAACCCGGCATCATCAGCCAAGTCGACCTCGCCCGCCTCTTCGAGCTCCGCCAGGCCGGACGCGTCCTTCTCCTCGACACCCGCCCCTCCCTCTTCCACCAACTCGCCCACATCCCCGGCTCCCTCAGCCTGCCCCGAAAAAAATTCGCCCAACGCTACCCCGAGCTGAAAACCCGCCTCAACCAAGCCGTCGCCGACGGCCACGCCATCGTCCTCTACTGCACCGATTCCGCCTGCCCGGACGCCCTCGCCACCGCCCGCCAACTCAGTGCC
>JBNNED010000033.1:0-3883 GCA_050285825.1 Verrucomicrobiales bacterium
AATCATGACCGCCTCGCTCACTCCGTGTTTCTTGAAATACTTGATAATCTTCCCCATCTGCCCCACCCGGAACCACCCGCATTCATCGCTCAGCTCCGTGATATTCTCTTTCGTCTCGGCTTTGAAAGCGGCGGCCACAAGGCGGACACCGGGGCTCTCGCGACGCGCAGCCGTGATAAAAATCTCCGGATAAAGGCCATTTCCGGCGATAACGCCAATCGTGCGGGGTGTGCTCACGGAAAGAATGAAAGAGGGCGCGACCGAAACTGACAAGAACTTAGCGCCACGAAGACTAGAAAGGTGGTAGGGAACGTGGAAGGGACGTCCCGTCCCTGATCTTTGAGGGAGCGGAATGGGCAACTCAAGAAGCTCGCCGCTTTCTTTGGTTTTTGAGTTTTTGGAGATTTGGTTTTTCGAGAAGGGCGCGTGCGTCGGCTTAAGGGAGGAAGTGTCGGTCGAAACAACCGGGAGAGGAGGGGTCACGGACGGGACGTCCCTACTCCCTACTCCCTACTCCCTACTCCCTACTTCCTACTTCCTACTTCCTCTCCAAAGAAGCGAGCTGAAGCTCGCGTTCCATTGACGAAAGCGCGCGTTCCCGGTGAGGAAATCAGGCTTCTTTCGTGGCGCGGCGCAGGGCGTCGAGGGCGCTTTGGCTGACCATCCATTTGAAATCGGCGCGGAGAATGGGGTGATTCTCTTGCCAGACGCGGGTTTCCCGGCCTTTCCGGGCGAGAGCCAGCCAGACGGTGCCGACCGGTTTTTCCGCGCTCCCGCCATCGGGTCCGGCGATGCCCGTGACGGCGATGGCGAGGTCGGCTCCACTTTTTTCGAGCGCTCCTTCGGCCATTTGGCGGGCCACCGGCGCGCTGACCGCTCCATGTTCGTCGAGATCTGCCGGAGAGACGCCCAGCATGGCGCTTTTCGCTTCGTTTGCGTACGTCACAAAGCCATGGGTGAGGACGGCGCTGCTGCCCGGGATGTCGGTGAGGCGACTGGCGATGAGCCCTCCGGTGCAACTCTCGGCCGTGGCGAGCTTCCAGCTTCTCGCTTTGAGAGCCTCGAGCGTGCTCGCTTCGAGACTGGCTCCGTCGCGGTTGACGAGGTACTCGGAGAAACGCGCGGCGAGAAGGTCGGTGGCTTGCGCACGAGCGGCGGGAGAGCCGATGAGACGGACGTCGACTTCTCCGAGGCGGGCGCAGTAACCGTGTTCAAGTCCGGAAATGGCGCTCAAATCCGCGTCGACTTCCTGCTGGAGGGTGCTTTCTCCGACGCCCACGAATTTCAGTTCCTCAATTTCCTGGCTGCCCTCGATGCCCGCCAGGGCGCGCAGACGCGGGGTGACTTCGGCGTGAAACATCGGGTAAAGTTCGCGCGGCGGTCCGGGGAGAAGAAAAAGAGCGCAGGCCTGGGGGCTCAGGCGCGGAGGAACGTAGATGCCGGGCGCGGTGCCATTGGCGTTCGGGAGGATGTCGGCCCCGACGAGAGACTGGGCTTGTTTGCGGTTCGACTCCGCCATGACTTTCCCGCGGGCTTCGAAATAAGCCTCCAGCGAGCGCAGGGCAGCCTCGTCTTCCATCAGCTCGATGCCGAGCACTTCGGCAGCGCTTTCGCGCGTGAGATCGTCACTCGTCGGCCCGAGCCCGCCGGTGATGATGAGGGCGTCGCTGCGGGTGAGGGCTTCCGCCAGGGCCTGGGCGATGGCCGGTCCGTCGGGAACGGTCGTCTGGCGTTGCACGCGCAGGCCGTGCTTGAGAAGTTCCTGGCCAATCCAGGTGCCGTGGGTGTTCCGCGTCGTGCCGAGGAGAAGCTCGTTGCCGGTGTTGAGGATTTCAATCTTCATCGGCGTCTTCCCACTGGATGTCCCGGGCGTCGCCCCAAAGATCTTCGAGGGCGTAAAGTTCACGCGCGTCCTCGAGCATCACGTGAACCATGACATCGACATAATCGAGCACGACCCAGCGGGTGTTCGATTTCCCCTCGCTCTGGTGCGGAGAGGCTGCGTTTTCCGCGCGAACCTGCTTTTCAATGTCGCGGATGACGGCTTTGAGGTGCGGTTGGGAATTCCCCGTGCAGAGCACCATGTAGTCAGTGAGCGTGGAGAGGCCTTTGACGTCGAGAACGCGGATGTTCTCGCCTTTGAGGTCGGCGGCCGCCCGCGCGCAGGCGATGGCTAATTCTTCTCCGCTGCTGTGTTCTCCCGTGGCCTGGCTGCTCATAGGGCGGGATGCTGCCCTCTCGGCGGGCGTCTGACAAGCCCGGAACGAGATTGGCTTTGCCTTTTGGGAAAACGGGGTCGATGGTGCGCGCGATGACGGCCCACCCTGATGAGAGCCAGCAGGCCCGCGGTCTGTGGCTGATGGTTTTATCGATCGTGTCCTTCGCCGCGAACGCCCTGCTGGTGCGCGGAGTGGCGCTGCACTTCCCGGAGGCCGACAGTTGGCTCATTTCCTTCTTTCGCGGACTCGCGGGGCTGGCGCTCGTTTTTTCGCTCTACGGCGGCGGGCGAGGCCTGCACCCGAAGCACTTGCTCCAACGCCCGAAGTTGGTGCTACGCGGAATCTTGGGCGCTCTGGGCATTTATTTATTTTATCTCACCGTGATCCATCTAGGCGTGTCACGCGCGGTGGTTTTGAATCTCACCTATCCCATCTTCGCAGCCCTCATGGCGGCCTTTTTTCTGGGCGAGCGCCTCAGTCGGCGGAAGCTCGTCTGGACCTTCGTGGGCTTCGGCGGGCTGGCTCTTTTTCTCGGGGAAAAAGCCTGGGCGGAAGGGCTCTCGGCTTACGACGGACTGGCCTTGCTGGGGGCCCTCATCGCGGCGGGGGTGGTCGTCCTCATCCGCAGCCTGCACCAGAGCGAGCACAGCTCGACGATCTACGCTTCGCAATGCCTCTACGCGAGCTTGCTGGCTTTTCCTTTTTCCTACGGAGAACTGCCGGAAACCTCGCTACCACTCGTCGGGTGGCTCGTCGCAGCGGGTTTTTTAGTCACTTGCGGGCAGTTGGCGATGACGTTTTCTTACCGCCATCTCGACGTTTCCACCGGTGCCTCACTGCAAATGACCTTGCCCATTCTTACCGCTCTCGGCGGCTACGCTTTCTTCGGAGAACGCTTCAGCGGCAGCGAGTTGGCCGGAGCGGCGCTCACGCTTTTCGCCACCTACCAAGTCGCACGCAACCGCCAGAAGACGAAGCCCCCGGTCAAACAGGTGCTCAGAGGGCAATTTTGACTCAGGGGACGATTTTCACAAAATCCCCGAGGCGCGTGAGTTTGTAGAGCTTGTAAGCGGCTCCGCGAGGCACGCGCATGCAGCCGTGGGAGGCCGGATAACCCGGCACGTAGCCTTCGTGAAAGCCGAAATCACTGGAGCTCAGCCGCTGGAACCAGGGCATGTGCGAGTCGTAAATCGTCGAAGTCCAATCGCGGTATTTGTTGGTAATGACGAACTCGCCGGTCGGCGTGCGGTAGCCTTTTTTTCCGGAAGAAATGCGCGTGGTATAAAGCATTTTCCCGCCACTTTCGTAAACCCA
This sequence comes from Verrucomicrobiales bacterium, assembly GCA_050285825.1. Classification (GTDB taxonomy): domain Bacteria; phylum Verrucomicrobiota; class Verrucomicrobiia; order Verrucomicrobiales; family Akkermansiaceae; genus SW10. The sequence goes on from JBNNED010000033.1 coordinate 3,534, forward strand.
GGCCCGCTGCTCGGAGAGATCGACCTTGATCCAGCGATCGGTGAGCGAAGGCTCCTTGCCGAGGAGAAGTTGCATCATTTCGACATCCGCGCGGCGCGTCGCAAAGGAAAGAGGCCACATGCGGTTCCGACCAAATCGCGTCGTGATCTTCCGCGAGGCTCCGCGTGCGAGAAGCGTGCGCACCATGTCGGTGTCACCTCGGTCAACAGCCATCATGAGCGGGGTCACGCGACTCGTTTTGAGCAAAGCCCACTTCGCCACGCCCTGCGTCTCGATTCGATTGAGAAACTCCTCGCGCACCGGCCGGCGGAAGGGCGCGTCCACCTCCGCCCCCCGCGCCAGAAGCAGAT
>JBNNED010000034.1:0-5351 GCA_050285825.1 Verrucomicrobiales bacterium
GACCAAGACCGCCGACCACCCCGAACACCTCATCAACCACCCCCACGAACTCCTCCCCATCCTCCAAGCCCCCGAAAACAATTCTTAATTCTGCAATCTTAAATCATTCAATTCCATGACCTACCCCTGCTCGCCCAATACCGAAATCGACGGCCTCCCCTACCTCCCCCGCCTCATCGAAAAAATCCGCCTCCACCACCGCGGAGAACTCCACCCCGAACTCCATGACAACCTCGGCAAAGGCATGGACCACTGGACCTGCCAATACCTCGGCGTCACCTACCAAGACCTCAAACAAACCGTCCTCTCCGGTGCCAGCGACGCCGAAACCCTCCGCTGGGCCCGCCAAAACGGCACCACCCGCAGCCCGGAAGAAACCCAATGGTGGATCGCATACATGCGCACCCGTGGCTACCGCGACGACCTCTCCGAAAAACTCGCCCTCCGCAAAAAAGAACACCCCCGCACCGACCGAGCAGACATCCAAACCTTCTTCGACTACCTCGACGCCGACGAAAACCGCGCCTAAGAGTTGGAGCGCGGGTAAAATGCCCTGCGGGTACTTCAGCCCGCTGGTTGTCGAGAGGCAAGGCGGGGACTTGGCGACTCCGGCGCTGACAGAACACGGACGGGACGTCCGTGCTACTTTTTCGAAGGACGGAAGGCGGGCTGCCGTCTGTTTTGATTGATCGTGGGCTGTGCGATATTAGAGAGCTACGGCAGGCAGGGCAATCGCTTTTAGAGAGTGAGGAGTTGGAGGAGGTATTTGTGGTCCCAGCCTGCCTTTTTTTGTTTTTGTCTGATGGAGCTTGGTCCAGGTGCGCTTTTGAAGAGATTGAGAGTCCACTTCCTCAGGGTTGAAAGATTGGACGCGGCATGGCCTTTCCGAACTCTGCTGGCGTCTTCCCGATAGGTGACGTCGAGAACCCAGTGCAGGGAGTTTTCGATTCCCCAGTGCTTCCTCGCCATGGTAGCGATTTCCTTGGCTTCCGCCTCCAGGCTGGTGAGGTAGAAGTGTCTTTCCAGGGTGTATTCCTCGTCGGGTCGGTTCTTGCGATGACGCTCGATCATGACCAGAGTTTTCAGCCCGGCCCATTGCCAGTCTTCTCGGAACCAATCTGTTTTTTGGAGGGCGACGCAGGACCGCTTCTCAAGCCGGCCATGGTTTTTCTCTTCCTCGATAAAGCATTCCAGACGGGCTCCTTGCTTTTGAAGGTCTTTGAGGGTGTCGGGGTCTTCCATGAGCTCTCTGACTTCGTCGTGGAAGGTTTCGTGGTTGCTTTTGAGGGCAAGGATGTAGTCGGCTTTCTGTGCGATGATTTCTGCGGCGATCGCCTTTTGGGTGCCCATGGCGTCGATGGTGACCACGCATCCTTCGAGGTTGAGAAGCTTGAGTAATTTGGGAATGGCGGTGATTTCGTTGCTTTTGTCTTCGGTCGCGACTTGGCCGAGCACGAGCCGGTTGCTGGTGGCCCAGGCGCTGACGGTATGGATCATGGTTTTGCCTTTTGAGCGGTCATGACTGCCCCGCATTGTTTTGCCGTCGAAGGCGATGACTTCCTTGGAAACTTCTTCGCGCAGTTGGCTGGTCCATTCCACGAAGGCGGAGTTGAAAGCCTCCGGGTCAAGGAGAGCAAAGAGGTCCCCGAAGGCGTCGTGGGAAGGAATCCCTTTGGGGAGTTTTAGGAAGGAACTTAGCCAATCTTTTTTGCTCTTGGCAAAACTTTCGATGTCTACAAACCCTTCTGCGCCAGAAAGGACGGCAGCGAGAGAGATGAAGAGCATTTCATGAAGCAGATGTCTGGTGGCCGGGCTTTTTCGGGGGTCTTCAAGTTCATTGAACGGTCCTAAGAATTCGGCCGGGTTGATTTCGTGCTCTTTGGAATGTTCGGGCATCCCGCTATTATTTAAGAAAAATTAAATAGTACAAGCCTTAGTGTTCCAAAAGCGATTGCCCTGCTACGGCAGGCTTCCTGAATGACAGCTCAGGTGATTTCATGATAGACGAGGAGGGTGGGACGCGTCTAGTTAGGGTTATGATTTGTCATTACAAGAACCACACAGGGGCTCGCGGTTTCGCTTTGATCGTGGCGGTCACTTTGTTGTTGTTGTTGGCGATGGTGGTGGTGGGGTTTTTGAGTCTGGCGGCGGCGAGTGTGCGGCAGGCGGGGCACCGGGGGGCCGCAGCGGAGGCGCGGGCGAATGCGAGGCTGGCTTTGCTGTTGGCGATGGGTGAGTTGCAGAAGGAATTGGGGCCGGATCAGCGGGTGAACGCGCTCGCGGGCGGGTTGAGTGATGATGGGGGGGCGAGTTCGGCCGCGGGAGTGGGTCGGGCGCACTGGGTGGGTGTTTATGATGCCTGGAACTCGGTGGATCTTGAGAGCCGCCCGGCCCCGACGTTCCGCCGTTGGCTCGTTTCAGGGAGGGCCGAGGGGCTGGAGGAGTTGGATTTCGCCAAGGCGGCGGAGGCGGAGGATGCGGTGCTGTGGCAAGGGGTGGCGGGAGACGGGGCGGATGGGGTCTTGGCTCCGCGTGTGGAGATGAAGGGCGGGGCGTATGCCTGGTGGGTGGGCGATGAGAATGCGAAGGCGCTGATCGGCCCGACGGATGAGGCGGCGGGGCTGGCGGGAGCGCATCAATCTCTGCAAGCGCCGGGGGCAGCGGGCTTCCGACTGCACGGGGATTTCTCAGGGGTGGCGCGGGAGGCGGCGGAGACGGAGCGGGTGGCGACGGCGGGGTCGCTGGATTTGTTAGCGGGGGTGGATGGGAGTTCGGAGCGGCTTTTCCATGATTATACGGTATTTTCCCAAGGGGTGTTGAGCGATGTGGCGCGCGGGGGGCTGCGGGGGGATTTGTCTTTGTTCCTGGATCATCCGGTGAGTACGCCGCTGCGGGCGAAGTTACCGAACACGGATCGCCTGTATCAGAGGGGGAGCACGTGGGAGGAGCTCTGGTTGTTTCATAATGCCTGGCGGGCGCTGGAGCCACCGGTGGCGGGGCTGGCGAGCCGGACGGGTGGTGATCTGGGTGATACGCCGATGTTGATCACGGCGCCTGGCAGCGGGGCGGCATCGATCACGGGGCTGCGGGAGGATCCGTATTCGATTTACAAGCTCCCTTCCTTTATCCGGACGCAGTGGGTGCTCTCGATGTGGGCGGAGGCGCAGAACACGGAGCCGGTGACTTATAAGCTACACTGGGTGACGGACGGGATTCTCACGCTGTGGAATCCGTATGATGTGCCGATCGCGCTGCATCCGGAGGCTTACATTTCTTATAAGTTCTGGAATATTCCCTATACGATCCGGCTTTATGATGAGAGTGACCGGCTCGTCAGTGATGATAACTTTGTCCACGCTTCGGGTTCGGGGCACAGTTTTACGATGTGCTTCGGCACGGCTGCGAATCCTTACTGGGGCCGCTATGGGGAGTCTGATCCGGTGGTTTTGATGCCCGGCGAGGTGCTGATTATGTCCGAGGGGCCGGGCAATGGGGCGCCGATCCCGTATAGCTCGAACCAGGCGAACCGGACGCTGGGGATGAAGGCGGGGTGGAATCTGGGACGCGGCCGGAGTCGGCCGGTGCGGCTGAAGGATGGGGTGAGCATCACGGATGAGACGGGGCTGCGCTTTGAGATCGTGCCGAATGGGGACACGGCTTACAGTGATAACTTGGTGAACTTCCACTATTATTACGGGGGGGACGCGCGGGGGAGCGGGCCACCGACTAGCGAGCGGGAGCATCTGGGGGGGCGCTGGGTGACGCCGGCGGACCGGTCCCGGGCGACGGCGCACGAGGAGGTGTTTCAGCCCCTGGAGGGGGAATTACCGATGGCGGGCTTGATGACGGGCGGCGGGAAGCATCCGTTCATGATCTTCTCTCATCAAATGAAGACGGAGGAGAGCGAGATGCCGTGGAGTCGGCTGAATAATCCGCGTAATAGTAACCAGAAATTCTCGGAGCTGGACGGGATGGAGCAGGCGATGAGCGGGAGTGAGATCGTGGTGCGCTCGCTGAGCGGGAGCCAAGACAGCCATCTGCCGCAGTTTAGCCTGGCGCAGGAGAACCGAGGGCTTTTCGGGGATTCTTATGAGGATTTACAGCGTGGGCAGGAACGGGTGGTGACCTTGTCGATTCCACGGGAGCCGCCTCTCTCGCTGGGTGCCTTCCAGCATGCCTTGGCGAACGGGCACACTCAGCGGATGACGGGCGGGCAGGCGCTGGTGCCGCGCGGGGGAAATGCGGCGCCGGAGGTGAGCCACGCGATTTCCAATTCCTACGCGCTGCCGGTGATCGCACCGCAGAGTCGCCAGAACAGTGACTTTACGGATCATTCTTATGAGGTGAATCGGGTGCTGTGGGATTCCTGGTTTCTCTCCGGCATCACGCAGAGAGAGGCGCCACACCACGCGGAAAAGAGGTCGGCGGCGGGGCTTTACGAGGAGTTTCTCGCGGATCCGGCGGGGCATCCCCTGCCGAATCCGGCGATGCGTTTATGGCGGCGGGGCGATGGCCAGACGAAGAGTGAGGAGCTCTTTGGCGCGGGTGGGGCTTTGCAAAATGGGGCGGAGGACCGCTCGGCGGCGAGCTTGCTGGTGGAGGGCGCGTTCAATGTGAACTCGACTTCGGTGGAGGCATGGAAAGCGCTGCTCGGCTCGCTGGCGGGTGCTCCCCTCCCCGTCTCGGGAGACGCGGATGAGCCGGCCACGCTGGAGGCGCATCGGGAGGAGGGCGCGGCGGCGGCGGCCTTGCTGACGGCTTTTGGCACGGATGGAAACCGGGACGGGGCGGCGTTCACGGCGGATGGGATCGGGGACGGCTCGGACACGCGGCAGTGGCGAGGCTACCGGAGATTTGAGGAGGCGGAGCTGACGACGCTGGCGGAGGAGATCGTGCGGGAGGTGCGCCGCCGAGGGCCTTTTCTCTCGCTCGCGGATTTTGTGAACCGGCGCCTCGGGAGTGACAAGGAGCTGGCGCTGCGCGGGCCCTTGCAGGCGGCGCTTGACCGGACGGTGAACGCGGGACTGCTCTCGACGGCGGGGCGCGTGGGGCAAGTTCCCGCCGGGGTGAGCCTCCCCTTCCCGGAAGCGGCGGAGACGGCGAAATCTCTGAACACTCCGGCCTTTGTCCAGCAAGCGGATGTCTTGACGCCGCTGGGCTCCCGCCTTGCTGCACGCTCGGACACCTTCCGCATCCGTGGGTATGGTGAGGCGAAGGATGAGGCTGGCGTGGTGGTGGCGCGCGCCTGGTGTGAGGCGGTGGTGCAGCGAGTTCCGGATTACCTCGATCCCGCCGATGCGCCGGAAGCCTGCGCGGATCCGGACGGGCGCGAGGTGGCGACGCTGAGCAGC
>JBNNED010000035.1:0-3044 GCA_050285825.1 Verrucomicrobiales bacterium
CCCGGCACCAGGCCGGAGACACCCCCTTCGCCTCCCTACCCCTCCAGGAGCTCCGCCAGCTCGACCTCCAACAGGGGGAAAAAATCCTCGAAATCACCCGCCGCGATGATCGCTGGACCGTTGCACAGAAACAGCACTTCCCCGCTGATGTGCAAAGCCTTGCCCGACGCCTCGGCGAACTCCGTGAACTCAAAGTGGCCCGGCCCTTCGCCGCCCCCGATAAATTTGCGGACCGTTTCGGTCTCGCCGCCGACAGCGATCCCGCCCCCATCACCTTGAGACTCAAAGGCCCCGACAACACCGAGCTCCAATCCCTCACCCTCGGCAAAATCAGCCGCGACACCCGGGGCAGACCCCGGGGCCGCTTCGTCCGCCTCGGTGACGAAAACGGCGCCGTCTACCTCCTGAATCACGACTTCGGGGACTTTGAACTTGAAGCCGCCGATTGGCTCGGCTCCGATTTCATCAAGCCCGCCGCGACTCTCAGCCTGCGCTCCCACGGTGACGAGCCAAACGCCCCGGAAGAATGGACCCTCCGCCGGGAGCGTCCCGATGAAGACCTCACCCTCGCCTCCCTTGCAGAAAGCGAAGAAACCAAAAGCGAGGTCGCCAGCCCCCTCGCCCAACTCTTCACCAACGGAGGCTTTGACGAAGCCCTCACCTCCGCCGAAGCGGAAAAAGTGGTCGATACCAACGCTCCGCTCCGCCGTTTCACCCTCAGCGACGCCGAGGGCTTCCAATACGAGTTCACCCTTCAAGCCGCAGCCAAAGAAGAGGAAAACGCCAGCGAAAGCCACCTCCTCACCTACCGGGTGAGCGCCGAGCCCGGTGAACCTGAAAAACCGGCTGATGACGCCGGCGAAGAAGCCCGCCAGGCTTACGAAAAAGCCCTCGCCGACTACCGTGAAAAAGTAGAACGCCTCCGCGATGAACAAGCCCGGCAGGAGTACAGCTACCGTCTCCCGGCCTATCGCGTCAGTCCGCTCTTAAAATCCCGCAGTGACTTCATCCGCGAGAAAGCCCTTCCGGAAAAAAGCGAGGAAGCCCCCACTCCCGAATCCGCCGACGAAAATGCCCTTCCCGCATCTCCCGCAGGCGAAAGCCCCCGGGACTGAGAAGAAGCCCGGCCCGAAACAACGAAGGGGGCGAAGCGGGCGGAACCCGGTGTGACTCGCTCGTATTGAGAGCCGGGAGAAAAACGGCCCTAGCTCATTCCCTGATAGTTTCTCAGCACGGGATTGTAGTCTCACAGGATCTGGGGGGCGGGGCCTACGGCCACCGCCTCCGCCCATCAAGTCAGCCAACAAGCATCCTGTGAGTCCCCATCCCCGCGCCACCGTCATTCTCCTCGCCCTCGCCTCCTGGCTGGGTCTCGCCTCCCTCGAAGCAGCCGACACGCTCGTCGTCAGCTCATTGAAGGAACTCAACACCGCGAGCGCCCGGAGTGACCAGCGCATCAAATTACAAGCCGGCTCCTACGCCCTGGAATCACTTCCTCCCAAGAAACGCGCCCTCGTTTTTTCCGGCTCGCGCAATCACATCGACCTCCGCGGGGTCATCCTCAAGGCCACCGTGGGCAGTACGGACGCCTCCTATCTCGTCCTCTCCGGAAATGGCAACACCATCCTCGGCGGAGAATTCGAAGACCTCTACGCCAACGGCATGAAAGAAGTCACCGACTTCGGAGCCTATAACCGGGATCGCCAGAAACTGGCCCGCGGCCTAAGGGGCGATCCCGTCATGAGCATCACGGGCGATGGCAACACCGTCACCGGGAGCAAACTCACCGTGCGCGGCTCATTTCCCTACGGCTACGGCAGCATCTATGGGATCGGCGGGCCGAACACCTTCGGGCTTAACAAACGCTGCGGCATCCTGAGCAAAGGCGTGGACAAAACCCTCGACGGCGTGGAAATCTAACAACGCGCCTTTGGACACGGCATCTACATGCAAGGCCGGGCCGACCGCACCCTCATCAAAAACTGCCTCGTCGAAGGGCGGCTGCGAGCCAGCGCCGAGTGGACCATCCTCCCCTCCCCCGAGGCCCAGGGCCCACACCAAATCATGGACCTGCAAGGTAACGGTCACCACATCACCTTCTCCACCGCGCCGAGGGTCCCCTCGACCTCGGAGAAAAACGCGCCATCGTCGTCCACGGCAACAAATCCACCATTATCAACCGGACCGAATACCGCATCGTCCTCGGCCCGAATGCCACGGGCAACACCATCCGGAGCTACGGCCCGGTCAGCGGTCGGACGGAAGACAACAAAATCACGCGCCTGGAAGAACTTCGCTGTGGCCGGTCGGCAGCTCGCCAAAAACTTCCCTTTTCATCCTCCCGATCCCCACTAAGCTGCCGGCGTGAGCGACCCGACCGTCACCCGAAGCCAGTTTTTTTCCCACGGCAGCCCCGAGCAGCCCGTCACCCTCGCCGGGGGCGGCCAACTGCCCGGCTATACCCTGGCCTACGAGACCTGGGGCACGCTCAATGCCGCGAAAGACAACGCCGTCCTCATCTTCCACGCCCTTTCCGGCACCCACCACATCCGCGGCTTCAATGCCGAACTCCCCGAAGCCGGCGGACGCTGGACCGAGGAGCTTCACCAAGGCTGGTGGGAGGATTTCGTCGGCCCCGGCAAGATGATCGACACCGACCGCTTCTTCGTCATCTGCGCCAACTACCTCGGCGGCTGCTACGGCTCGACCGGCCCCGCCTCCACCGACCCCCGCACCAGCAAGCCCTACGGCTCGTCCTTCCCGCACCTCGCCGTCAGCGACCTCGTCGAGAGTAACATCCAGCTCCTCAACCACCTCGGCATCGGCAAACTCCACGCCGTCGTCGGCTCCTCAGTCGGCGGCCTCTGCGCCCTCACCCTCGCGACCAGCCACCCGCAGCGTGTCGATCGCGTCGTTTCCCTCGCCTCCGGCTTCAAAACGACCGTCCTCAACCGCCTCATCCTCTTTGAGCAAATCCTCGCTATCGAAAACGACCGGCACTTCAACGGCGGAGATTATTACGAAGGCGAGGAACCCCGGCTCGG
>JBNNED010000036.1:0-2649 GCA_050285825.1 Verrucomicrobiales bacterium
GCGTCATCGTCGCCACCCACATGCTGGAATCGATGATCGAAAACCCCACCCCCACTCGCGCCGAAGTCACCGACGTCTCAAACGCCGTTTACGAAGAAGCCGACGCCGTCATGCTCTCTGGCGAAACCTCCGTCGGCCAACACCCCATCCGCTGCGTCAACATCCTCGACCGCGTCTCCCGTCGCATCGAGCGCTCCGGCGGCCTCGGCAGTGCCAAAAAAGCCGATCTCCGCACCGAAAAACAAAAAACCATCCGCGCCGCCGTCAACCTGGCCGACTCCATTCCGGAGGCCCTCATCGTCATCTTCACCCGCTCCGGCCGCACCGCCCACCAAGCCGCCCTCCTCCGCCCCCGCGCCCCCATCTTCGCCTTCACCCCGGAAGAACGCGTCCGCCGCTGCCTCACCCTCTCCCGCGGCGTTCGTTCTTACCAGGTCGAATTCCGCGCCCAACCGCGCGAAACCATCGCCCTCGCCGCCGAAATGCTCTGCCGCACCCGCGACGTCCGCCCCGGCACCCCCATGGTCGTCCTCACCGACACCCTCTACGACGAGCACACCGTGGACTCCGTCCTCCTCGTCCACGCCTGAGAGCGAGTGAGTCACATCAGTAGCGAACCGTGAATGGAGAAGATTCCAACTCTTCCATGAATGGGTATGGCATGCTGATGAACAAAACCCCGGCTCCTTTCTCTGCACGCTCCGGCACCCACTCCATGCGATAACGGCGCACCTCGCCTGCGGTTAGCAGGTTGCTGTGTGCCGCCTTGTTCGACTCTATCCTACGAAGGCTGTAATTCCCTCTCAAAAAATAGTGTTATGCGCTTGGTTCCCACACTGCCATCGCTAATTGGAATAACCGTGACCAGCTTGAATCCAGCCCGTCCGAACTCAGCAATTTCCTTGTCTATCTCATCTGGATCTATTCTTCCCGACGATATCCAATTGGATGTCTCGATGACGTGACTTCTGTGTTCATACTGCATAGCTTTCTAATTCTTAGCCGAGCAACAATTTAAAATCAACCAATCACAACTTCCCCTTCGTCTTCGTCTCGAGACGCAGAACGTAGGCGTCTGCGGTGAGGAAGAGAACCGAGCCGTCCTCGCCCCAGGCGCAGTTTGAGGTCGCCTGACCCGTCAGTAAGCGCCCGAGTAATTTTCCTTCCGGGGAAATGACCATGAGCCCGCCCGGTCCGGTGCACCAGACATTGCCGTTCACGTCGCATTTCAGCCCGTCCGGCATCCCCTTGTCCTTTTTCGCCAACTCACTGGCGTCGAAAAAGATGCGGGGATTTGAGGGGATTCCCTGGGCATCGACATCCCAGGCCTTGATGACGGGGGCCGGACCGTGACTTTGCGCGACGTAGAGCGTTTTTTCATCGAGGGAAAGCGTCACGCCATTCGGACGATCGAGGCTCTTGTCGACGAGCGAGAGCTCTCCGTCTTTGCCCAGTCGGAAGACCCCGCAGAAGTCGAGCTCGCGCAGCTCCGACTCCGCCCCGCCCGGCAAGCCGTAGGGAGGATCGGTAAAGAAGAGCGTCCCGTTCGAGTGCCGGCAGAGGTCATTGGGCGAGTTCAAGCGCTTGCCCTCGAAGGCGTCCACAAGCGTCCGTTTCCCGCCGCCTTTCGTCAAAAGAGAGACCCGCCGGTCCCCGTGCTCGCAGGAGAGCAGGCGCCCCTCGGGATCGATCAACAAGCCATTCGAGCCCGGTTCTTTTCCGTATTCCGCCGGACCGGAAAAGCCCGCTGGTTGCAGAAAAATCTCCGTCGTTCCGTCCTTGGCATTCCAGGCGTAAACGGCATTGCGCGGGATGTCGGAGTAGAGCAAACGCTGCTTCTTCCCGTCCCACACCGGCCCCTCCGTCCAGACGTGACCCGCCGCCAAAACCTCCATTTTCGCCTCCGGCGCGATCAATTCATCGAGCGCGGGATCCAGTCGCTCAATCGAGCCCAGCACCGGACGCTCCGCCCACAAAATCCCCGCTCCCGCCGCCAAAACGGCACTCACTTTCAAAAATCCAGTCATCATCCTCCCCCCTACGCCTCCAGCCGCCCTGACCTTTCGCCGAAGCGGCTTATACCAACTCGCAAAACTCTCTGGTATCATGGATTTGTTTAAAATGTTGTGGATGACAGGCTGCGCCTTGCCTGAAGAAGCTGGTCGTTTTTCGGTAAAATCGGCGTTGTTCGTTGCTTGTGGTGTACCCGAGGGCATTTCACTCGCACCACGCGCGCCTCACGCCTTGATTTTCCTCGAAAACCGACTCAGCCCTTACACCAGATAGTTTCACTCATTGGTATTAGCGACGCCATTCCAGCGAAAATCCGGGTCGGCGATAGCTCACACCCCAATGCGAATGGCCGCCGTGGTGCGAGTAAAAACCGCGAAAGCCGCCCCGCCGACCATGGTAGTGGTAGTGCGGATGGTAGTAATTCCGATAACCGGCATAGCGAGGGACGATCACTTCCCGCCCGACGTATAGTCCGCCTCCATCATAATAATCCCAACGGATCGAGCCATGTCCGGAAGGCAAAAAACCAGCCGGACGCCCCCTTTCCCGCGCCACCCACTGCGGTTCCCAAGCCTCGACCGCCCGCTCGTCGGCCCGCACTCCGCGCACCACTTCACCCGATGAATCATACCAAAC
>JBNNED010000037.1:0-6263 GCA_050285825.1 Verrucomicrobiales bacterium
AAGAGCCGGCCGGCGTCCGCCTCAACCTCCGTTTTGTGAATCCCGGTGGTCACGTAGAGTTCATCGAGCTGCTCCCCGCCGAAAGCCACCGCCGTCGTCTCCAGACAGGGCAAATCGACGCGACGCTTCTCTTCTCCCGTCGCCGGATCATAGCAAACGACCATCGCTCCGTGGCAAAAAGCGACCCACAGGCAGCCGTCTTCGTCGATGGCCATCCCGTCTGGTGACGACTCGATCCCACCGGTGTCCACGACGACGCGCGGCGCGCTCAGCAGCCCCTCGGCGTAGCCGAAAGCGAGGATTTTTTTCGTCGGCGTATCAATGTAATAGGCCGTCGCACCATCGGCAGACCAGACGATCCCATTCGAGTTCGTCACCGGCCCGTAGGCCTCCGTCACCTCCAAGTCCGGCCCGAGCCGATAGAGTCGCGCGTCCCCTTCCTTCTTCACCAAACTGATCGTGCCGGCGAAAAAGTACCCGTCCGGCGAGCACTTCCCGTCGTTGAAGCGATTCTCCCCCTTCTCCGGCTCCGGATCGGCGATCGGCGTCAGCTCCCCGGTCAATTCATCCAAAAAAGAAAAACCACGGTCGCCCGCAATGACCAATCCGCCCCCGCGCCGTGGCACCACCGTGCCCACCCGCTCGCCCACCTCCCAGCTCTTTTCCTCGCCACTCACCGGATCGAAGCGCAGCACGCGGTGCTTCTCGATATCGACGTAATACAGCTTCCCTTCCCACCAGATCGGCCCTTCGCCCCATTGTGCCCGATAGCTCCCGACAGTTGAAATTTCCATAAGCCCAGCAAAGAGCCGCCCGCCCCGCCTGTCCAGCCCCGAAGTTGACAAAGCGCCCCAAGCTGCCAGATTCAGCCCATGACTTGGAACGACCAATTTCTCGCCCTCTACCGCCGCTGCGTTGAAGAATACAAAAATGGCAACGCCGACTTCAACAGCTACTACAGCGCCGAAGACCTCACCTTCCTCGCCTCCATCGGCTACAAACCCCGCGAACTTTTCGACTTCGTCGAGGACCTCATCGACTGGGGCGAGCCCTCTGAGTCCACCGCTCTCCTCATCGCCGCCGTCCGCCGCGACTACTTCCTCGTCGTCCAAAACGGCCAGGCTTCCTCTACGGAAATCACCTCCCGTGACATCCCCGGCAAGCCGGAACAACTCGCCGGCCTCTCCTACCTCCCCCGCATCATCGCCAAAGCCCGCGCCAAACTCGCCGGCGAACTCCACCCCGACCTCATGTATTCCTGTGGCGGCGATCGCGGTTTTCTCGCCAGCCACGGCATCCACCCCGCCGACTTCCTCCGCCACGTCTGGGCCTGCGAAGACGACGAGCAAAAAATCGCCGACTACGTCAAAAGCCACTCCAAGTGAAGGCCTACGACCGCTGGCTCGCCTCCCTCCGCAAACGAGCCCAAGCCAGTGGCTCCCTGAGTCAGTGGGCTCTTCTTCTCTCCCAACGCGACGGTCGCCCGCCTGCCTATCACCAGGAACTCCTGCGCAAGGTCCTGGATGGAAAAACGACGGCCTCGCCGGATCTCATCCTCGATCTCGACCTCATCAGCGCCCCCGCCACTCAGCCCAAAGCCCCTCCCGGCGACTCCCTTCCGGGCTTCTGAACCCTCAAGCTTGATCCTTCTTCCGTGCAGGTACCGGCAAGCCGCGGTAGCCGAGTGCGAAGAAGAGCATGGCAAGGCCGCCCATGCCGGTGAGCACCAGCCAGTAAGTCGTCCAGCCTCCGTTCCCTCCGCGCACGATGAGTTCGTAGAGGGCATCGACAACGAAGGTTCCGGTCAGCGCACTGAGTCCGCCCGAGACCAGGGTCAGCAGGGCCTGAGCTTGCGCGCGCATCCCGACATCGACCCGCCGGTCGACAAAAACCTTGCCGGTCTCGAAGAAAAAGGGCCAGCAAATGCCGTGCAGGGCCACGCCCGCGAGCACCCAGGCGGTCGAGCCCCAGGACACGCCGACGGCGTAGAGGACGAAGCGCAGCACCCCGAAAAACATCGCGACGAGAAACATCGTTTTCACCCGCACGCGCGCCATGACGAGGCCCATGAGGAGGATGGCACCGACTTCGACCACTTGCGCCACCGTCATCCCCGTGGCGACATTGCGCATGCCCAGCTCGGCCAACTGGATGGGCGTGTGCATGTAAAAAGCGGAAATGGGGAGGTAAAACAGAAAACAAGTCGCGAAGTAAACGGCTTGATCCCGTTCTTTTAAAATCACGAGGGCGTCGAGGCCGAGCACGCTGCGCCAGGACTTCATTTGACCGCCGCGCGGCAGGGTTTTTGGCAATTTCAGACAGGCGAGCACGCCGAGCACGCGCCAGAAAGCGGCCAGATAACCGATTTTGGGTGAGTGATCGAGGGCGAAGGCGCTCACGGCCCAGCCTGCGACCATCCAGCCAACCGTTCCCCAGACGCGAAAGCTCCCGAAGTTATCGCCTTTTCCGTTCAAATTCCCCAGCGCCACGGTCGTGATCAAGGCCCAGGTCGGAGCTGCGGCGAGGGAGTTCGCCATCATCAAGGCGAGAAACCACCAGGGGCTCGCGGCGTGTTCCAGGGCGTAAAAAGCGGCGAAAATGAGGACGCCGCTCGCGGCCATCGTGGCCATGAGGACCTTTTCCGCCGGAAACTTCCGGTCCGCCCAGGCTCCGATGATGAGCGGCGAGATCATGCCCGCGATTTGTGGCACCATGAAGGCGAGGGCCAGCCATTCTTCCCAGCCCCGCTCTTTGATGACATTGGCGAGCACGGAGGCCCAGGTCCCCGGGGTCGCCGCAACCGCGAAGTAAACCACCCCAATCCACCATCGCCCTTTGACCGGCTCGTTCTGCACGCCCCTTCCCTACGCCCTCGCCAGGCGACTGGCGAAACAATTTCCATCCCGACCGCGAAATCACCCCGCTCTTGCCAGCTCCTTCCCTCCGGCTAATGTGGCTCCATGCCCGAAGATCTTCTCTTGCATCAAACCGACTACCTCGCGCTGCGCCGCCTCGGCCACTGGGATTACGTGACGCGACGCCCCAAAGCGACGGGAGTGGTCGCCGTTCTCGCTCTCAGCGCGGAAAATGAACTCGTCCTCGTCGAGCAATTCCGCCTCCCCGTGCAAAATCGCGTGATCGAGATCTGCGCGGGACTCGTCGGTGATGAAGAGGAGTTCCAAGGCGAAGAACTCGCCGAGACCGCCCGCCGCGAGCTGCTCGAAGAAACGGGCTACCACGCCGGGACGATAACCCACTTGCTGTCCTCGCCGACCTCGCCCGGGATGACTGATGAGATCACCCACTTTTACCTCGCCACCGAGCTCACACGACAGCACGAGGGCGGTGGAGTCGCTGGAGAAGAGATCATCGTCCACCACGTCGCGCTCACGGACTTCCCTGATTTCATCAAACAGCAGCAAGAACGAGGACTTCTCATCGACGCCAAAATCCACGCGGCGCTCCAGCTCGCCGAGGCGCATCTCCCTTGAAAAAAGAGGCGCAGGCAGGGCGTAAGAATCGTTCACACACTTGCGTTTCGCCCGATGAAATTCCTTCTCTCTTTCCTCCTTTCTCTCCTCAGCGCCACCCCTCTTCCGGCCGCGCTCGATTTCAACGACGACATCCAGCCGATTCTCTCCGAGTATTGTTACCAATGCCACGGACCGGACAGCTCGACGCGGAAACCCGAGAAAAACCCGCTGCGTCTCGACCGCCAAGAGGAGGCCTTCATGCCGCGACCCGACGGCGAGCCGGTCATCATCAAAGGCGACGCCGCAAACTCCCTTTTTTACCAGGTCCTCGTCACCGACAAAAAATCGCTGCGCATGCCGCCCGCCGAGGCGCACAAGGAGCTCAAAGCCGAGCACATCGCCCTGTTCAAACAATGGATCGATGAGGGCGCTCCCTACGAAGACCACTGGGCCTTCCTCCCGCCCGTCCGTCCGCCACTTCCCGCCGCTCCGCCTGAAAAAGCGTGGCAGGAAAACCCCATCGACCGCTTCACGCGCGCCCTCATGGCCACGCGGGGATTCCAGCCCAATCCGCCCGCCGACCCCCGCCGCTTTTACCGTCGCCTCCACTTCGATCTCACCGGCCTGCCGCCCGCACCGGAGGACGTGGCCCGCTTTTCCTGGGAGCATTTGGAAGCGGAAATCGACCGCCTGCTCGCCACCGACGCCGCCGCCGAACAACGCGCGCGTCGGTGGCTCGACGTCGCCCGCTATGCAGACACCCACGGCATCCACATCGATAACTACCGCGCGATCTGGCCTTACCGCGACTGGGTCATCCGCGCGTTCAAAGCGAACCAGCCCTTCGATCAATTCATCACCGAG
Organism: Verrucomicrobiales bacterium; assembly: GCA_050285825.1. Lineage (GTDB taxonomy): Bacteria > Verrucomicrobiota > Verrucomicrobiia > Verrucomicrobiales > Akkermansiaceae > SW10. The sequence continues at coordinate 4,338 of JBNNED010000037.1, forward strand.
CAAATCGCGGGCGACCTCCTCCCCGAGGCCTCGCTCGATCAAAAAATCGCCACTGGCTTCCACCGATGTCTGCCCACGACCGGAGAAGGCGGAGCCATCGCCGAGGAATACGAAGCGATCTACGCCCTCGACCGCACCGCCACCACCGCCGCCGCCTTTCTCGGTCTGACAATGGAGTGCGCGGCGTGCCACGACCACAAATTCGACCCCGTCAGCATGGAGGACGTCTACGCCTTCAATGCCTTTTTCCGCAATACGACGATGCACGCCATGGACCGGAACAAGGCCGATCACCCGCCCAACATCTTCGTCCCCCTTGCCCAAGACCGCCCCCGCCACCTCGAACTCACCCAGGAAATCGCGAAAGTCCAGAAAGCCCTCAGCCAACGTGAAAAATCCGCCCGGGCCGACTTCGCGGGCTGGCTCTCCGACCAGCAAAGCCCTCAAAGCGAGCAAGCTCCCGCCATCGACTCGACCCTCGCCCTCCACCTCCCCCTCGTCCAGGCGGGCGACGAACTCACTGGCTTGATCGAGGGAAAGGAAAGCCGCTGGAAGTCGCCTTTCAAGACGACGCAAGCGCCTCTCGGTCCCGCCCCGCTCATTTCCTCGGCCACGCTCGATCTCGGCGACCACGCCGCCTTCACCCGTTCCGACCAAATCAGCTACGGCGGCTTCATCCGCATCGAGGGCAATCCCACCGGGGCGGTCATCGCCCGCATGAATCCCAAAAAAGACTTCCGAGGCTGGGATCTCTGGCTCCAAAATGGCCAACCCGGAGCCCACCTCATCGATTCCTGGCCGAAAGCCGCCAATAAAATCGTCGCTCAGCAAAAACTCACCCCCGGCACCTGGCATCACCTCATGATCACCTTCGACGGACGTCAGTCCGGTCATCAGTCAACCGCCCTCTATCTTGACGGTCAACGCGTTCCGGCCCAGCTCGACCCCAACACGATCGGCGGCAACATCGTCGCCCAAGTCCCTCTCCGTCTCGGCTCCCGGCACGGCAACGACAGCAAACTCCGTGGCGGCAGCGTCGCCCTGCAGGACTTCCGCTTCTACCGTCGCCTCCTCAGCCCCGCCGACATCAAAGCGCTCTCCGAGAACCAGCAACTCCAGGACCTGCTCGCCCTGCCCGCCGCGCAACGCAGCCCCGCACAAGAGCAGATTCTCTACCGGCACTACCTGCAAAATGCCGACACCGCCTACCGCGCCCATAGCGCCCGGCTCGACACCCTGCGCCAAGAGCAATCCGCCATTGAGAATCGCGGCTCGCTCACCCTCATCATGCAGGAAAAACAGGACAGCGAACCCAGCGCCCACATCCTCAAACGAGGCGATTACACGCAAAAAGGCGAGCGCGTCACCGCCAACACCCCAGCCTTTCTCCCGCCTCTTCCGGCGGACGCCCCACGCAACCGCCTCGGTCTCGCCCGCTGGCTCACCGCCCCGGAAAATCCCCTCACCGCCCGCGTCACCATGAACCGCCTCTGGTCCTACCTTTTCGGCACCGGACTTGTCGAAACGACGGGCGACTTCGGCGTCATGGGCGCCCGCCCGAGCCACCCCGCCCTCCTCGACTGGCTCGCCGTTGAATTCATCGAGTCCGGCTGGGATTACCGCCACATGATCAAGCTCATCACAAGTTCCCAAACCTACCGCCAGTCGCAACAAGCCCACTCCCAAAAATGGCAGCAAGATCCCGCCAACCGCTTCCTCGCCCGCGGCCCGCGCTACCGCCTCGACGCCGAAGAAATCCGCGATCTCGCCCTCGCTTCCTCCGGTCTCCTCGTCCCGCAGGTCGGCGGCCCCTCGGTGAAGCCCTACCAGCCCAAAGGCATCTGGAACGCCGTGGCCATGCCGCAATCGAACACTCGCAATTACCAGGCCGGCAGCGGCGACGAGCTCTACCGGCGCTCCCTTTAC
>JBNNED010000038.1:0-4928 GCA_050285825.1 Verrucomicrobiales bacterium
GTAGCCATCGAAAGAGCCAACCGCCAGTTCTCCTTTTTCGCCCTGTGCCAGACCGCCATATCCCTTGCGGTCCTTGCCGTTTGTTTCTCTGAATATGCCCGATCGACCCTCGGTCCATTCGCCCGAAACTTTGATCAAACCATCAGCCGTGGTGCTCCGTTGCACACTCAGCGCATCCTTGCCCAAGACGGTGAAAAGAGATTCCACGCCGTGCATGCCATACCAAAAAAGATCGACATGACTTTTCTCTAATTTGGCCGGGCTGTGCGTTTCAGCACTTTTAACCCGCCCGATTTTGCCATTTCGCACTTCTTGCGTGGCTTCTGCAAAACGCAGGGCGGAAGAGGAGAAAACGGGAGTGCCTGAAGCCGCTGCTTCATCAAAAATTTTGACACAATCGACCAGCGTGGCAGCCACGGGTTTGTCGATAAACAAAGGCTTTTTCGATTTGAAGACCGGTCTCGCTTGCTCCAAGTGAACTTTACCATCGTTGCTTTCGAGCATCACGACATCGACTTTGCTCAGCAACTCTTCGATGCTATCGACGATCTCGACATCCATTTTTTTCATGATTTCGGTGTATTCCGGAATGCGTTCGTAGCTCGCTGGAATATCCTTACTGCCCGGGGCGTAAGCCGCCACGACCTTGAAGCCGGCGAGCTTTGCCGCGTCCTCGGGATTTTTCGGCCCTTGGTTGAAGATTTTCGTGAAATTCGTGGAGTGGCTGGTGTCCAAGCCAATGATACCGATGCGAATGTCCTTCGCCTTTTCTTCTTTTTCGTCCGCGCAAACGAGCGGAGCCATTAAAAGGGCGCAAAGGCCAGCCGTGATCCATTGGGTGATTTTCATGTCTTGAGTAACAAATGCATACCCATCGGCACGGGCTTGTTCTTTCAGTCTTCAGGTCACTTTAAGTACGTTTTTAGACATTTGATAGAATCGCTTCTCCCTTGAGGTAATCATTGAAATCATGAAACGTCGCGAACTCATCTCGTCCATGGCCACCCTCGGAACGGGGCTGGCCATCATGCCCCAAGCGGGCGCTGCCTCCAGTTCTTCAGCTGCTCACCTCAATGTCGCAGTGGTCGGCTTGAAGCGGGGCTTGGCACACGTGAAAGCGCTTTTGGCCCTGCCCAATGTGAGCATCTCCCACGTGGCCGAAACGGATGAGGGTCGACTCGCCCATGGGCTCAAGGTGATTACTAAATCTCAAAAAACGCCCTGCCAAGGAGTGAGCGATTTCCGGACTTTTCTTGATGACAAAAAGCTCGATGCCGTTTTCATCGCTACTCCAAATTTCTGGCACACCCCCGCTTCGCTCCTTTGCATGGCGGCAGGGAAGCACGTTTATGTCGAAAAACCGGGCAGTCACAACCCGCGCGAAGCCGAAATGATCGTGGAGTCGGCGCGCAAACACGAGCGCCTTTGCCAAATGGGCAACCAGCGTCGCTCCTGGCCAGGGATCATCGAGGGCATCGCCAAATTGCATGAGGGCGCGATTGGCAAAATCCATTTCGGCAAGGCTTGGTATGACGCCAGCCGCAAGGCGATTGGAAAAGGCGACCACCAACCCAGCGGAAAGCTCGATCTCAATCTGTGGCAAGGACCGGTGCCGGAGCGCGAAGATGCCTCGGACTTCGTCCACTACGATTGGCACTGGCACAGCCACTACGGCAACGGCGAGCTCGGCAACAACGCGGTGCACTCGCTCGATGTCCTGCGCTGGGGGCTCGGCGTGGCTTATCCGCAAAAAGTCTCCTACCTCGGCGGGCGCTACTGGTTTGACGACAAGCAAGAATTCCCCGACAGCGGCTCGGCCATCTATGACTTCGGGCATTGCGGCGCTTCTTGGGAGCAGAGCAGCTGTCATCGCTCAGCGGCCGACAAAAATCCTTTCTGCGCTTTTTATGGCGAAATCGGGAGCATGCATGTCATCGGCACGAAGTGTGTTTTCTATGATCTCAAAGGAGCGGTCACCTCCGAAACGACTGGGGCCGGTGGCGATCTCGGTCACATCAGCAACTTCCTCGACGCCATTCGCGGCAAGGCCAAGCTCAATTCCGAAATCGCAGAGGGCCAGATCAGCGCCATGCTCTGCCACCTCGGTAACATCGCCTACCGCACCTCATCTCTGGTCCAGTTTGACCCAGAGGCAAAAAAAATCATCGACCAGCCGGAGGCAGACAAGCTTTGGCGTCGCGAATATCGCAAAGATTGGGAGCCGCAGGTTTGATTTTTTAATGACGGCGGTTACAGGATTCTAAGAGCTTATCCGCAAATAAAGATTAACTTTTCCGAAATTTCTGCGATTCTTTGCGCATGGCGCAGATCAAATCGTGGACCGTATCGGATGAATTGTGGGAAAAAATCGAAGCATTTGTCCCTGCCAAACCGGCACGCCCCACAGACAGGAACTACCAACGGAAACCTGGAGGTGGCCGCAAGCCTCTGCCTGCAAGGAACGTCTTCGAGGCGATCGTCTACGTGTTGAGAACCGGCATCCAATGGAAGGCACTGCCTCGTGAATTCGGAAGTTCGAGCGCGGTTCACAAACGCTTCCAGCAATGGGAGCGCGCCGGATTTTTCACCCGCATCTGGAAGGAGGGCTTGGCGGAATACGACGGGATGCATGGCATTGCATGGGAATGGCAGAGCATCGACGGTGCTCTCGCCAAAGCGCCACTGGCCAGGGAATGCCTTGGACCCAATCCGACCGACAGGGGAAAAAAACGGACGCAAACGCAGCCTTCTCACCGACGGCAATGGAATCCCGCTCTCGCTCGTCGTCGACGGAGCCAACCGGCATGACGCAAAACTCCTGGAGCCCACGCTTGATGCGCTGGTGATCGAATGTCCGGACCCGGAAAAGACACCGCAGCACTTGTGTGCGGACGCGGGCTACAAGGGAAAACCGTGCATGGCGGCGGTGACGGGAAGAAACTACCTGCCACACGTGAAGCAGAGGAAGGAGGAAGCAGAGGAGAAATTGAAGAATCCGGAGTTCAAAGCCCGGCGCTGGGTAGTGGAGCGCACCCATTCGTGGCTCAACCGTTGGCGCAAACTGTTGGTGAGCTTCGAGAAAACGCAATCCTCTTACCTGGGACTCCTATCACTTGCGGCGGCTCTGATCTGCTGGAGGCAAACAATTACTATTTACGGATAAGTTCTAAATAGCTGAGTCCGTCAAAGGCTCCACCAGCTTTCAACTGCCCGTAACCAGTGTTACCATCGAGCCGCACGGCATTGCCACTTTGTCCGGCCACCCGGCTCGTCCCATCATAAAGAGTGAGATCCAAGCCGTTGGCCGTCGCATCTGCAGCGACATTTCCACTCGCCTCATCAAAAGACCAATGCAGGAGATCCGCAGGTGTTTCCGTCGCCGGCAGCTGAGAAACAGACAGCAAACTCAGAGCAAGCAGCGCTATGAGGCCGAAAGAATTGAAAGGTGTCCAGAGGAACCGAATAGTCATCGGCGGGGAAAATGAAGGCAGACGCCGCTCTCTTGTAAGTAAAAATTCGTCCGAACAGTCGATTTAGTTCACGAATGTTTCTATAACCAAATAGAATTTAACAGCTTATAGCGATTCTTACCCCTGAACTTTTTCATGCCTCTAGGACACTTTAATGAACAGCCTCTAAAAGTAAACTTCACAACAAGAGTAGAGCCAGGGTAAGAGAGCGATCGATATGGTCGGCACAAGCTTGTTCCCTCTCTCATAATACTCTAAACCCTACAGACGTGCCTTTCGAGAATCTCTCCTCATAAGCCTCAAGCTATTCTTCAGATGAAAATCACCTTCGCCATCACAAACCCAGACGGCGGAAAATCCGTAGTCACACACGAAGCCAAAATCGACCGTGAGCGAAGCATCCCACAATGGGAAGGATCCATCGACCCACCCGCTGAACTCATGGAGCTTATGACTGAATCCACTTTTCGCGTCACCCTAAGGCGCTTCTTAAGAGCTCGGATTAAATCTATAGAAACACAGAGCACGATAAATCAATCGTCAGACCATCTTGTTCACCGTATGATCCTGCGCCGGGAAGAACCCAATGTAATGATCCAGCACTACCTGTAAATCATCTCCCAGTAAAGACGCCACCTCCATCGGACTCGCCCCACCCATCGCCAGATGAGTCGCGAACGAATGCCGCATGACATAGGGAGACACCCTCATTCTATCAATGTGCCTCGCGCAAAAGCGAACAAAGGTCTTTTCAAAAAAGAACCTCTTCTTCGGCGGATCTTTCCAAAGAGAATGGTCAGGAGCAACCACGTATCCCTCTCCCAAAGGAACTCGTTTCAAGAAGCACAGCAAGCGCCAGTTCATTGGAATGACCCGAGACTCCTTGTTCTTCGGACGCCAATGCTCCGTCTCCTGAACCGTGATTGAACCGCTCCTCCCATCCCGAGAAAAGAACAACCAATTCCTCTCCATCGCCAGTATTTCCCCCGGCCTCATCCCCGCCAAAAAACCGAAATAGAACACTTTCGCCAGATCCACCCCGGCCTCCCGCTCGACCGCCGCCAACAACACATCCCTCTCCATCGGCGTGCAATACTTCTGCCGCCTTGACGTCTTCGCCACCGGAAGGCGAATTCCCTTCAGCGGATTTACCCGAAATTTCCGTCGATCCACGCAATAAGAGAAATAAGCCTTAGTGATCGCGACATAAGTGCGCACTGTCGCCACGCTCAAGCCTCCCCTCTCAGCGTGCAACATCTTCTTCACCCAATCCCTCATCCTGTCCTCCTGCAAATCCTCAAGCAAAGGGTTGCCCAGCAAATCGGAAACAATCCGCAAGACGCACCTCGCATTTGAAATCGTGTGCGCGGACTTCCGCTGCTCCACCCTTTTGAAATCCAGGTAGTCTTCTACCAAATCGCCGAACCTCTCCCCACCATCACTCAACAAGCTCTGTTC
>JBNNED010000039.1:0-5345 GCA_050285825.1 Verrucomicrobiales bacterium
GATTGGACGAGAATGCCGTGAATGGCCGGATCCGTGTTCAGCTTCTCCACAGTGGCCAGCACCTCCTCCTGCGTCGCGTCCTTCGACAAGACGATTTTTTCGGAGTGAATCCCCAGTTCGCCACATTTTTTGACCTTCGCGTTGACGTAAACTTTCGAGGCCGGATCTTCGCCGACCAAGACGACCGCCAAGCCCGGCGTGAGGCCTTGCGATTTCAATTCCGCGATTTCTGCTACGCACTCAGCAAGAACATCTTGCGCTACTTTTTTACCATCAATGATTTGTGCCATAATCTCTCTTGTTTAATCGTCCAAACCGCTGAGGAGAGCCTCCTCGATCTCCCGGCGCTTCGCTTCGAAGCCAGCCTCATCCAATTCGCGCGGAACTGCAAACCTTTGCTCCAGAGAAAGCTCGTATTTGCTGAATGGAAGCGGGATTTGGAAGCGATCCCACGTCCGCAGAACCTTTTTTCGCGAGCAGGAGACCCGCACCGTGACCACCGGCAGACCCGTCACTTGCGCCAGCTTGACCAAGCCCGGTTTCAGCTCGTAACGCGGCCCCTTCGGTCCGTCCGGAGTGACAAAAATATCAGCCCCCTTCTCGGCTTCTTTTTTCAAGGCCACCAAAGCCGCCGCGCCGCGTCGCGAAGATGAACCCCGCACCGACTTCATGCCATAAGCCCCCACCGCCGTCTCCAGCATCGCTCCATCGCGACTGGCGCTCGTCAGAACCACGCCGGGACGCTGGAAAAAGCGCTTCCAGACGTAGGGAGCGAGCAAAATGCGATTATGCCAGATGACAAAAATGGCATTTTGCGAGCCCTCGACAAATTCGGTGCGACCACCCAGCGAAACTCGCACGGTGGCCGCCAGGAGCCGGATCAAACCCGCCGCCAAGCGCCCGGAGAGACGCGCTTTCCGACTGGTCTTGATCTGGCTTTTCATAAGGCGAGAGGGCGGCGCTGAGCCTCACCAAGGCAGCGGGAAGGCCCGGTTGAAGTCCCATACGCGCTCACGCAAGGCGTGGAGAGCTTCTTCGTTACCCTGATTTTGCAAGGCTTCGTGAATGAAGTCCGCGACTTGTTCGACATCCGCTTCCTTCATCCCGCGGGTTGTCACGGCCGGGGTGCCGATGCGAATGCCGCTGGGCTTCATCGGGCTGCCCGTGTCGAAAGGAATGCTGTTTTTGTTGACGGTGATGCCGGCTTCGTCGAGGGCTTTCGAGGCCTGCGCGCCGTTGAGATTGACACTGCGGAGGTCGACGAGCAAGAGGTGGTTTTCCGTGCCGCCGGAGACGATGCGGTAGCCGTGCTCCGCCAAACGAGCGGCCAGGGCCTGCGCGTTTTTGACAACCTGGGCCTGGTAATCCTTGAACTCAGGCTGCAGCGCCTCGCCAAAGCACACCGCTTTGGCCGCCACAACGTGCATCAGGGGGCCGCCCTGAATGCCCGGGAAGACCGTGGAATCGATCTTCTTGGCAAATTTCTCGCGGCACATGATGACCCCGCCGCGCGGTCCACGCAGCGATTTGTGGGTCGTCGTCGTGACGAAATCCGCGTGGGGCACGGGATTCGGGTGCTCGCCCGCTGCGACGAGACCCGCGATGTGGGCCATGTCGACAAAGAGGTAAGCGCCAGCCGCTTTTGCGATTTTCTCCATGCGCTCGAAGTCGATGACCCGCGGATAGGCCGAAGCGCCGCAGGTGATGAGCGCGGGCTGCAATTCCACCGCCACCTTCTCGAGGGCGTCGTAATCAATGCGCTCGTCCTCCTGCGACACCCCGTAGTGCGTCACTTCGTAGAATTTTCCGGAGAAGTTCGCGGGGTGCCCGTGAGTGAGGTGACCACCGTGCGCGAGGTCCATGGTCAGGATCTTGTCGCCGGGCTTCAGCACCGAAAAATAAACGGCGGTATTCGCCTGCGATCCCGAATGCGCCTGCACGTTGGCGTGCTCCGCGCCGTAAAGTTTTTTCAAGCGCGCGATGGCGAACTCTTCGACGACATCGACGTTTTCACAGCCGCCATACCAGCGGCGGCCGGGGTAGCCTTCCGCGTATTTATTGGTCAGCAAAGAGCCCTGGGCTTCCATGACGGCCGGGCTGGTGAAGTTCTCGGACGCGATGAGCTCGATGTTTTTGCGCTGGCGCTGCTCTTCGTCTTTCACCGCCGCGAAGACCTCAGGATCAACGGCTTGCAGGCGACTCCCCGAAGCTTTGCAGAGACGCGCTTCGTGGCGACCACCCTCGAAGCTCGTTTCCAGAAAGACCTTCACCATCTCCAAAGCCACACTTTCTTCCAAGTAATCCGCCCCGAGACAAAGGACGTTGCTGTCGTTGTGCTGGCGGGTCGTTTCCGCCTCCGCCACCGTGCGCGGGTTGGCCGCCCGCACATCACGGAAGCGGTTGGCCGTGATGCTCATCCCGATTCCCGAGCGGCAGACCAAAATCCCCCGATCGAAGCGCCCCTCGTGAACGCCCCGCGCCACTTCCAAGCCGTAATCCGCGTAATCAACCGAATCCGCGCCATGCGTCCCGACATCCGTCACCTCATATCCCTCTCCCAAAGCCGCCACAATCGCGGATTTCAATTCAACTCCGCCGTGATCGGCACCGATGGCAATTCGTTGGACTTCGCTCATAAACAAAAAATAAAAATAATACCCCCGCGCGTTTGCCCCGAATCGCGGGAAAAGCCAAGCGTGAATTGACACGGAATTTCCCACGCCCCTCTCCGCGACGATAATTTTCCCTCCTATCACTTGCTATTCGCCGCCCCCTGCGCTAAGCCCACCTGCCTATGGCTCACCGTGTTCTCGTTTCCGATCCCATTTCCCAAATCGGCGTCGATCTCCTCAACGCCCATCCGGACATCTCCGCCGACTTCAAAACCGGCCTCTCCCCCGAAGAACTCCTCTCCATCATCGGCGACTACGACGCCCTCGTCGTCCGCTCCCAGACCAAAGTGACCGCCGAGGTCCTCGCCGCCGCGCCCAAACTCCGCGCGGTCGGTCGTGCCGGCGTCGGGGTGGATAACATCGACCGCGAAGCAGCCAGCGCTCATGGCGTCATCGTCATGAACACCCCCACCGGCAACACCATTTCCACCGCCGAACACGCTTTCACCCTCATGCTCAGCGCCGCGCGCAACATCGCTCCCGGCCACAACTCCGTCCTCGCCGGAGACTTTGCCGCCGGTCGCAAGGCCAACCAGGGCATCGAAATGAACGGCAAACGCCTCGCCGTCATCGGCATGGGCCGCATCGGCACCGAGTTCGCCAAACGCGCCCAGGCCTTCAACATGAAAGTCGTGGCCTACGACCCCTTCCTCACCCAGTCCCGCGCCGACCAACTCAAAGTTGAACTCGCCGAGACGCCGGACATCGCCCTCACCGGAGCCGACGTCGTGACCCTCCACGTTCCGCTCACCGATGACACCCGGCACATCCTCAACGCCGAGCGCCTCGGCCTCATGAACAAAGGCGCGCTCATCGTCAACTGCGCCCGTGGCGGCCTCATCGACGAAAGCGCGCTCAAAGCCGCCATCGACAACGGTCACATCGCCGGTTGCGCCCTCGACGTCTTCGAAGAAGAACCCCCCTCCGCCGATCACCCGCTCTTCTCGCTCAACAAGTTCGTCGCCTTCACCCCGCACCTCGGCGCCTCCACCGCGGAAGCCCAGGAAAACGTCGGCATCCAGGTCGCCGAGCAAATCCGCGACTACCTCGCCACCGGAGAAATCCGCAACGCCATCAACATGCCCTCCCTCGACGCCGCCGCCCTCGCGGAAATCGGAGGCTACCTTGATCTCGGCACCTCTCTCGGCAAGCTCCTTGCCAAACTCGGCCCGGATAATCCCGACGCCCTGCGCGTCTCTTACCACGGCCCGCTCGCCAAAAAAGACACCGGCCTCATCTCCCGCACCACCCTTCTCGGCTACCTCGAAGCGGCCCGCCCCGATGGACAGGTCAACATCGTCAACGCCCCGGGCATCGCCAAAGAACTCGGCCTCGAACTTGTCGAATCCACCATCAACGCCCACAGCGACTACGCCGAACTCATCGTCGCCGAACTCCGCAAGGGCGACACCCGTTACCGCGTCGCCGGCACCCTCCTCGGGCGCTCCGCCCGCATCGTGGAAATCGACAAACTCTACGTCGATACCAACATCAGCGGCCACTTCCTCATCGTCCGCAATGACGACCGCCCGGGCATCGTCGGCGCCGTCGGCACCGCTCTCGGCAGCGCCGGTAGCAACATCGCCAACCTCTCCCTCGCCCGTAACAAGAGCGAAGGCAACGCCCTGACCGTCATCGAGATCGACTCAGCCCTCACCCCCGAAATCATGGACAGCATCCGCGCCATCCCCGGCGTCCTCAATGCCACCGGCGTCACCCTCTAAACAGGGAAGCCCACATCGGGGAGCCCCGGCATCCTGCCGGTTCAGCGTGGTATGAACGAGACGTCCATGCCACCCTTCTCAAACTCAAAAAACGGACGAGGTCAGCCCCGTCCGTTTTTTTGTGTCATGAAAGCGCGGAAAATCAGCCTTTCGACTTAATCACGCGATATAAAAAGAGCAAAATGACCGCCCCGACCGTCGCCGTGATGATCGAACCGAAGCTCAATCCACCCGTCGTTCCCATGCCGACCTGACTCCCGACCCAGCCACCGACGAAAGCTCCGGCGATTCCGAGAAGAATCGTCACGATCCATCCGCCGGGATCTTTCCCCGGCATCACGAGTTTCCCAAGCACGCCTGCGATGAGGCCCAAAATAATCCATGATATAATTCCCATAGCACCCCTATAGATCGCAAAAACCGACAAAGAGTTACAAATTTTTTCACCCTCCCGGACGTGACAAGTCGGTGACAACCGATAAAATCCCGCCATGATCGACCTCCGCGCGAGCCTCGACCCCGCCCGGACTTACCTTCTCGGCCTCTCCGGCGGACGCGACTCCGTGGCCCTCCTCCACCTCCTTCACCAACAAGGATTCGCCAAGATCATCCCCTGCCACCTCAACCATCAACTCCGGGGCGCCGAGGCTGAAAAAGACGCCCACTTCGTCGCCGAACTCTGTCAGTCACTCGCCTACCCCCTCGAAAGCGCCAGTTGCGACGTCGCCGCCCGCGCGGAAAGCAAAAAAAACTCGCTCGAAACCGCCGCCCGCTCCGCCCGCCGCCAATTCTTCGCCCGTTGCGCCGAAAAATTCGCCTGTCCGCGTCTTCTGCTCGCCCACCACGCCGACGACCAGGCCGAAACCCTCCTCTTCAACCTCCTGCGCGGCAGCGCCAGCCTCCGTGGCATGAGTCCGGAAAGCCGCCAAGTCATCGGCGGCCAGGACAT
>JBNNED010000040.1:0-5002 GCA_050285825.1 Verrucomicrobiales bacterium
TTTTGGGCGCTTTTGAGAGCGGGGGTGGCTGGGCGGGGGGCGCTGGGGTTCCAGGCGGGAGCGGCGGCGGCCGGGCCCGGGCTGGCGGCGGTGCGGAGAAGGGGTTTGGCCCCGCTGGGGGCGCTGGGGCCGGGAGCGAGCTGGGCGATTTCGGCCTGGAGATCGCGCTCCTTGAGGTTTTCCAAGCCGGTGAATTGGATGAGAAGCCAGCGGCGGAAGTCGAGAATGAAGTGGAAGTCGGCAGGGGCTTCGGTTTTGGGCGAGATGAGAATGTCGCGGGGGTCGAGAGCCAGGGCCTGGGCGTTTTCGCCGAGAGCTGTGATCGTTTCGCTCGCTTGTTGGCGCAGAGCCTGGCTGTCGGCAGCGTTCAGGCTGTGATCGGCGAGAAATTGGTCGAGTGGTCGGGCCTCTTCGGCGTTTGGGTGCACGAGCCAGGGGTGGTGATCGGATTCATCAAGGCCGCCGTCGCTGACGCTGCGCAGATGCGGGGCGGTGATCGAACGGAGCTCGCTGAGTTTGCTCTGCCAGATGGCGGGTTCTTTCAGGGGGAGGGTGAGTTCGGCGGGGAGGAGGTAGCGGTGGAGGGTGAGGGGAGTTCCATCTTGATCGCGGGCTTGGTAGATCACGCCTTGATCTCCTTGGCCCAGAATGTCTTCGATCTCATACGGCATGTTCATAGGTGCCATTCCTAGCAGATGGGATGCCGGGTGGCGAGTTTCTTCTTGAGACGAAAGAGACGCAAAAAACCCGTGATCCGGTGGAACCACGGGTTTTTGATATGATAAGGCGCGGTGCCGATCAGAAGTTGTAGCGGGCACCGAGCTCGAGGAGGACGTCGCCATCAAGGGACATCGCTTCATCGACGGCGGAGATGCCGGTCAGATCGGGATCGTCCATGAAGATGTAACGGGCGCCTCCATAGACCTCGAAGGCGGCGCTGAAGTTATAGCTCAGTCCGGCGAAGATGTGGCCGTAGAAGACGGTGTCGTCAAAGGAGCCGATGGGATCGCCAAGAATGGCGAAATCGGCATCGACGAGGGCGAGGCCTGCGCCGGCTCCGGCATACCAATTGAGGGCTCCGGAGAGGTTGCGCTCGTATTTGTAATTGATGGTGATGGGGATGATCTCGCCATCGACATCGTAGGGGTAATTGGCCGTGCCCGGGGTGTAACCCGTGCTGGTGTCGATGTCCGCGTAGCCAACTTCGAGGAAGATGGCGTGGGTCGCGGGATCTCCTTCGCAGAAGCGCTCGGCACCGAAGTGGAGGGTGTACATTTGTTCCTCGGCATCAAGGAGCTGACCTCCGGATGCTCCGGCAAACCAGCCCCACTGGCAGAGAGGGGCGGGGGGCGGTGGGAGGACGGCTTTGCTGGATTTGGCGGAATAGCTTTCGCCAGCGTGCAGGCCCGTGATGAGGGCGGCGGCGGTGAGTAGATGTGTCGCTGTTTTAGTCATAGCAAGCATAGCAATAGCAGTTTGCTCAGGGTTTGACAACGAAAAAGTCACTCTAAAGGCCTTGACGGTCAGCGTTTTCTCGCGAAGAGCGGGGTGGCGGAGAGCAGAAGTAGGGCGGAGGAGGGCTCGGGGATGGTTTGGTAGATGACGTTGCTGCCGGGGCCCGCCCAGGCGAGGGTGTTGTCGAAGCCGGTGGCGGCGAACTCGGCGAGAGTGCGATTGGCGAGGGTGACGCTTCCGGAGAGGGGCGCGTCGCTGGTGTAGCCCGCAGGAAGGAAGACCCCGGCATTGGTGAAGCCGAAGAAGTCGCTGCCGGAGGCGATGCTGACGTTGAGAGGAAGGCCGAAGGGGCCGGTGTTGAAGGTATTGAGTCCGGTGCCACTGGAGCTGACACTGCCATCGAGGTAAGCATCGCCCGCGCCGCGGGCGACGGTGAAGGACTGGTCGCTGAAACCCACTTGGTCCGAGCCAGCCGGGATGTTATCACTGTCGGCATAGCCGGTGAGGCTGATGCTGCCGGAGTAGGAGATGACGACATCACTACCGACTTGTTCCCAGGTGACGAGGATGGAGGCGCTGGCGCTGGCGAGGGTGAGGAGAGTGGCGAGGATGACGGATTTCATGTTTTTTGTGCGAATGGGACACCAGCCCGGAGGCGAGCGGGGAGGGCTGATGTCTTTTTAGGTAATGTGCGTTGTTTTTATCTGGGGGAGAGTGGTCTGCGGCGGGTCAGGAGGGATCCGCCGGCGAGGGCGAGGAGGAGGGCGGAGGCGGGCTCGGGGATGGTGCTGTGGCTGACCGTGTTGTTGGGGTTATACCACACGAACTGGTTGTTGAGATTTTCCGCTCCGAAGTCAGCCAGGGTGCGGTCGTAAATGAGCACGGAGCCGGACAGGGGATCTCCGCTGGCGTAGCCTTGGGGGAGATGGACGATGTTGTCCGCGATACTGAAGGTGTCGGAGCCGGGGCTGACGAGAATGGCCGGGCTGCCGGGGGCGGTGCTATCGAAGCTGAATGGGCGGGACCAAACACTGACTGTCAATGCGTTCTGCACGTCGAATGCGCTGGAAGCGCCGTTGAGTACGCCGAAAGTTTCCGGAGAAAAGTTCAGTTGCGGGGACTCCGTCGTGTCTGAGCCGGGGGGGATGGCGAAGGTGTCGGTATCGATGCTCCCGGAGTAGGCCACGCGGACGTCGTCGCCGACTTGTTCCCAGGTGATGAGGACGGAGGCCCGGGCACTGGCCAAGGTGGCGAGGCAGAAGAGCGAGAGGAAGACTTTTTTCATGAGAAGGATCGTCGGCGGTGCAAAAAGCCGAGAGTGGTCAGGCCGAGGAGGAGGGCGGAGGCAGGCTCGGGGATGGTGGTGTAGGTGACTTGGTTCGTGCCGTCGTCGAAGGCGAGGGTGTTGTCGAAGGCGTCCGCGTTGAGCTCGGCGAGGGTGATGTCTTCGATGGTGAGGCTGCCGCCGAGGGATTCTCCGTTGGCGTAGCCAGTGGGGACACCGACTTGAATGTATGAGTCATCTAATAGAGTGGAGCCGAACCCAAATGGCGAGGTGCCTGCCTCAAAGAGAATTGTTGGTGCCCCCGCAGCGGAGCTATCGAGTGTCCCCAAGCTCGTGCTGGTTGGTGGGTGTAAAAGGTAGTAAATATCGATGTTTTGGTCTTGGGGAAAGGCTCCGAGCCCATGCTGATCCATCGTCAGTAAATATGAATTTGGTAATGGTAATGCTTCAATATCGGAACTCCCTAGAGTATAGGAGCTGAGATCAAAACTCCCGCTGTAGGAAATTCGGACGTCGTCGCCGACTTGTTCCCAGGTGATGTGGACGGAGGCCTGGGCCTGGGCGAGGCTTGCGAAGCTGAAGAGCGTGAGTAGGACTTTTTTCATGAGCAGGATCGTTTGCGGTGTATAAAGCCGAGAGCGGTCAGACCGAGGAGGGCGGCGCTGCCGGGCTCGGGGATGGTGGTGTAGTAGATTTGGTTGGCTCCGCCGTCGTCCCAAGCGAGGGTGTTGTTGAAATTCTCGGCGTTGAGATCAGCAAGCGAGATGTCGGGGAGTAGCACCCAACCGGAAATGGGGTCTCCGCTGTTGTATTCGTAGGGCAGAAAGAGAAAACCGGGCCAAAAGCCAAAAGAATCGGCACTTTCCGGGATAAGCAAGGTCGGGGTGCCAATGATGTCCTTGTCATAGCTGGCGAGTCCGGTACTCACGGAGTTTCCGCCACTGAAATAGAGATAGTCTGTGCTGACCAAGTTCAGGACGTAAAAGTTATCGTCTCCGGCGGTAACGTTATTAGGAATGCCGATGCCACCTGTTCCTGAGTAGGTAATGCCGGTGGTATCGATGCTGCCGCTGTAAGCCACGCGGACTTCTTCGCCGACTTGTTCCCAGGTGATGTGGACGGAGGCCTGAGCCTGGGCGAGGCTTGCGAGGCTGATTAGGGAAAGAAGGGTGCTTTTCATGATTTTGGGAACAATGGGACACCAGCCCGGAGGGGAGGCTGATGTCTTTTATGGGGAACACACGTTTTTTGTCTGGGGGAGAGTGGTCTGCGGCGGGTCAGGAGGGAGCCGCCGGCGAGGGCGAGGAGGAGGGTGGAGGAGGGCTCGGGGATGAATTGGGTGGTGAATTGCAGGGTGTTGCCGCTTTGGGAGAACGTGCCGCCAAAATCGCTGTCGCCCGAACTGTATGCGTAGTCTGCGAGGTCGATGGTCGAGCTGCCGAAGTTGATGAGATCGTAAGTCTGGTCGTCGACCCAGCCGTTATCGAGGAAGTTGAAGAGGATTTCGCCGCCGTCGCTTTCGATCGCGCCGAGAACGCTGATGAGGTCGCTTTGGGCGGCGCCGATGCCGAGCTCGAATGCGATGGTGTTATCGCCGTTGAAGCTCAGGCTGGCCACCGTGATCTCGCCCGGTGAGCTCCCCGGCGCGAGATGGGCATCGGTGAGGGTCATGTCGCCCGTCACTCCACTGCCACCGACCGTGGCGCCGGCGGAAACGGTGACAAAGCCCGTCACTTCCCCTTCTACGATGAGGCTGCCGGCATCGACCAAGGTGCCAAGGTGGGTGCTTTCGCCATGAAGGGTCAGACTGCCATTGCCCTCTTTGCTCAGGACACCCGTGCCGGAAAATCCACCGAAATTGCTTGCGGTGCTCACGTCGTGCGTGGAGGTGTCCAGCACGGCGCCATTGGTGATATCGATTTCGCCCTGTTTGAAATTTTCGAACAAATCCTGCGTCCCGCTTTGGATGGCGATGGTGCTGCCGCTGTCGAGATTGATCTGCGAGGTCGAGCTGGCATGCGTGCGCAAGGAATCGACGACGAGAGTGCTGCCTTGTTGGAGGTTCAGGGTGCCACTGGAGCCGCTGTCCTGGCCGACGATCAGATCGCCGGCCTCGAAACGCGCGTTCATTTGCATGTTCAGCGTGCCCGTTCCCCAGGCTCCTACGCGGGTTTCACCACCACCGTTGAGGACGCGGCCTTCAATCATGTTCACCTCCCCGACGGCATTGCTGTCTTGGCCGATGGAAAAGACGCCGGGGTT
>JBNNED010000041.1:0-3371 GCA_050285825.1 Verrucomicrobiales bacterium
CCTCCACCCCTTCTCCCAAAGGCCAAATCCTCCGACAACAAATCGCAGAACTCGGTCACCCGCTCCCCCGGCTCGGAAGCATCCACGCCAATCTCGTCCTCCTCCACGGACGCAAGGGCCGCAAAGAAGACCTCCTCCCGATTGCCGAACGCTACACCGCCCTCGGCTTCCGCTGCCTCATCCCCGACCTCCCCGCGCACGGAGACTCCCCGCTCCCCCACTCCCAATACGGCTCCGGCACCTTCGAGCGCGACCTGCCGGCCCGTCTCCTCGCCGAGCTCGCCACCCGTCACCATTTCGACCCCGCTCCCGCCTACCTCTGGGGACTTTCCATGGGCGGTTCCTTCGCCATCCACGCCGCCAGCCAGCCCGCTTCGCCCTTTGAGAAAATCATCGTTCTCAGCTCATTCGACCAACTCGATGGCGTCCTCACCGACAACGCGGCTCGCTACCTGGGTCCCTTCCTCGCCCGCCATTTCATCGCCGCCCTACGCCAAATCTGCCGCGCCCGCAGCGACTTCGACCCGGCCGAGGTTCGCCCCGCCGACCGCGCCGACCGACTCACCCAGCCCACCCTCGTCCTCCACGGCACCGCCGACCAATTCGTCGCCACCTCCCGGGGTGAAGCGCTGCACCGCGCTCTCGCCTCACCCCAAAAACGTTTTCTCCCCATCACAGACGCCACGCACGACAATCCCCTCACCACCCCTCAAGCCGTCCACGCCGCCATCATGGAATTTCTCTTGTCGTCCACCCAGTCGAAAAATTCCCATCGCAATTCCCCCGCCCACGCGCCATCATCGCTTTGATGACGCCTGCCGATCCCACGAGCTCTCGACTTCAGCAGCTTCTCCTCATCACCGGCATCGTTCTCATCGGACTCAATCTCCGCCCCGCCATCACGGCTCTCTCCCCTCTCGCCGAGCGCATGCACGCCGATGGCCTGAGTCGCGCCCACATCGGCAGTCTCACGACCATTCCCCTCCTCCTCTTCTCCCTCGTCGGCTTCTGGGCGGGATGGACGGGTCAACGCCTTGGCTTCGCCCGCGCCCTCGGCCTGGGGCTTGCCGTCCTCGCCATCGGCTGCCTTCTGCGCTCCGCCGGGGGAGAAGCCGGCCTCCTTTGGCAATTCACCGGCACCATCCTCATCGGGGCTGGCATCGCCCTCGGAAACGTCCTCCTCCCCGGTCTCGCCAAAAGCCGTTACCCCGCTCATCTCGGCCCGATCACAAGCCTCTACGTCACCGCGATGAACCTCGGAGCCGCCGCTGGCATCGCCTTTTCCGTCCCCCTCGCCATCCACCTCAACGGCGGCTGGAACGCCTCGCTCGCCACTTGGGCCTGGCTCGCCCTCGGCGTTCTTCTCCTCTGGTTCCCACAGATGCGACCCCGCCCCACCGTCCGCCGCCCCGCCCACCCCCTCCACGGCATTCTCAAACTCAGCAAGCACCCGCGCGCCTGGCACATCACCGCCTACATGGGCCTCCAATCCACCCTCTTCTACTCCTCCGTCGCCTGGCTCCCCAGCGTCCTCCAATACCGGGGGCTCAGCGAGTTACAAGCCGCGGGCTGGGTCACCGCCCTCCAGCTCACCGGCTGCCTCGCCAGCCTCACCATCCCCTACCTCGCCGGTCGCTCCCGCTCCCAAAGCCCTTGGCTCACTGCCTGCGTCCTCGGCATTCTCGCCGGTCTCCTCGGCGTCCTCTACCTCCCCACCAGCCTCGCCGGCCCCGCCACCCTCCTCCTCGGGGCCGGACTCAATGCCGGATTCGGCCTCGCCCTCCTCGTCATCCCCCTCCGCAGCGCCACCCCCGCGACCGCCTCAAATCTCTCCGCCATGGCCCAGGCCATCGGCTACCTCTTCGCCGCACCCGGCCCCTTCATCGTCGGTTGGCTCAGCACGCACGGCGGGTGGGAAATCGCTTTTGGCTACCTCATCCTTCTTGCCTGCGCCGCCCTCGTCGCCGGTCACCTTGCAGGCCGACCCGGCGAGCTGCCCGAGGAGGCTCCTCCCAGCTGACTCAGGGCAAGTGCTCGCCCTTGGCCTTCTTCTCCGCCTCGCGCCGCTCCCCGATCTCCTGTTTTTTCTCGGCAACCCGTTCCGCGACGGATTTCTCAACCTCTCCCTCCTCCTCCGCCCGGTGCACCGTGATTTGGGCGAAGGGAATTTCCCAACCCCGCTCGTTGCAGACCTCCACACAGACCCGCTGGATCAAGCGCTGCAGGACATTTTTCCGGCTCGCCATTTCGCCCGAAAAATCGGCAAGAATCTCGTAATCCAGAGAAGACGCCGCCGCCGAAGCGAACTCGACCTTCACCGTGCGCAGGTTTTCCCGCTCGACCGTCTCGATCAAGCGCCGCTCCAGAGCGACCCGAAAGCTCTCCGGGACTTCCGTCAGACAAACCGCTTGGTGCTTGTAATCGACCCCGAAAATGACCGCAATGCGGAAGCCGCGCGAGAGCGTTTCCGGGCTCTGCGCGAGATAATCACCGATGGGATAAACCTTCACGCTCCCTCCCAAACGCAGCACCACCACCTGCTCGGGCGTTTGCCGGATGACCTTGCCATAAGTTCCGTCCGCCAGCTGCACCCAGTCATCTTCCGCCGTCGGAAACCACACCTCCCGCTCCGCCGCCTGCCGCGAATACATCCCGAACAACTGCTTCACCGGCAGACGCAGACAACCGCCCGTCAACGCCGGATTCGTGAACTCACAATAAAAATTCAGACGCGACACCTTCCACGGCACGCCATTGAAAACCACGCGCTCACCCAGCCGGACCGAACCGACGTTGAGAATGATGCGGAGCTGCTCCAGATAGGGCGGCAAGGCCTGTTTCGAAGCCCACAGCAAGCCCAAAAAAGCGATCACCGTCAGCGTCAGCAACAACCAGTCACCGCGCAGGTAAAAGGTCAGCACTGCCGCCAAAATCCCGAGAAAAATCGCCAGACCCGACACCCCCAAATCCGCCGCCCGCACGAAAAATCCCGAACGCGCCCCCGTCCGCTCAGACCCCAGCCTTTGCAAAAAACGGTAGCCCTTCTTCGTCAGCCAAAACACAAAAAACGCCGAGGCACAGGCAATGACGAGATTCAGCCCCCGCGTCCGCCAAAAATCCGCGACCAGCCCCGACACGGCCTCCCAAGTGCTCGGGCTATTCAAGCGCCGCTCCTCGATCTGCTGGTTCAACACCGCGATCTGACTCTCCGCCTCCGCCCGCCTCCGCTCCCAAAGCTCACGCGCCGCCTCCAACTCCCGCCGGATCGCCCCCGACTCCGCCTTGAACAACAAAAGCTCCAAACGATCCAATGCCGCCTCGCTCAACGCCAAGCGATCCTCCCAGAGTTCCAACTCGTTCTTCAAAGCCTC
>JBNNED010000042.1:0-4488 GCA_050285825.1 Verrucomicrobiales bacterium
CAGCGAGGCTTCTTTTTTTTGATAATGGCTGCTCAGGATGAGGTTGACGGTGTCGGTGGCCGCCCGCACGGGATCGTCGGGCTGGTCTTGGGAAAACCCACCCGTCAGAGCGAGTTGTTCGGCCGGGGTGAAGCTCGTCAAAAACGCGAGGACCGCTGCCGTGTTGCCCGATTCCGGTCGGCGGGCGAGAATGCGGCGCAAGATCCGCCCTCCGGGCAGTTCATCGAGGACTTCGTAAAGCGTTTCCATCTGCTCGCACAGATATTCGGCGGCTTCCCCGGAACTCAGCGCGAGGTGGCAGAGGTAAGCGAGATTGCGATCGAGCGGAGCGGGCTCCGTGGCGCGACTCCCGGGCTCGTCGTCGCGACGCTCGAAGCGGCGTTTCTCGCGTCCGCTGCGGTGGACCGCCTGGCGGAAGTCGTCGGCGGGCAGGCGCAAGCGGGTCGAGAGGTTTTGGATGGTGGCGTCGCGCTGCAGATCATCGCTGATGTGAGAAACGAGGCCGGCGTATTGACGCAGGAGCTCCGCACGGGCGTTCGGGCTTTGCGAGCCGGCTTGCTTGAGATCGTGATCGAGCTTCGCGTCGAAAAATTCCTTGGAACTGCCGATCAACTCGCGCAGGGCTTCCGCGCCTTCCCGCTTGAGAAAGGTGTCGGGGTCATCTCCGCTCGGGAGCTGGGTCAAGCGCACGGGGAGAGCTGCTCCCGCGAGGTGGACGAAGGCTTTTCCAGCGGCTTCGATGCCCGCGCTGTCGCCATCGAAGCACAGCGTGACGTGGTCGGTGTGGCGTTTGAGCAGGCGGGCGTGCTCTTCGGTGAAGGCCGTGCCCAGACCTGCCACGGCGTGGTCCAATCCGGCCTCGTGACAGGCGATGACGTCGAGCTGTCCTTCGCAGAGAAGGGCGAATTTCTCCCGGCTGATGGCGCGGCGGGCTTTCGGGAGGGCGAAGAGAATTTTCGATTTTTTGAAAATGACGGTCTCCGGTGTATTGATGTATTTCCCGCTGCGCTTGTCCTCTTTCAGCTGTCGGGCGGAGAAGCCGACCACATCGTCGTAGTCGTTGTGGATCGGGAACATGAGCCGATCAAAAAAGCGGACGAAGAGCCCCCGGCGCGGGTTATTGGCGTCTTTCATTCCGCAGATGCCGGATTTTTCCAACTCCCGGCCGGTGAAGCCTTTTTCCTTTGCCCAGGTGAGGAACTTCCGGGAATCGGCGGGCGCCCAGCCAATCAGCCAGTTCTCCGCCGTCTCCTTCGTGAAGCCCCGGCTTTTCAGATAGGCGCGGGCGTGCTGGGCGGCGGGGTCTCGCAGGAGCAAGCCGTGGAAGTAGCGCGCCGCCTTGTTGTGCAGCTCCTTCAGTCGCGTCGAGAGGTGTCTGCGGCGCTCGGACTCGGGATCGACGGCTTCCTCGATGATCGTCACCCCGGCCTTCTGGGCGAGCTTGCGCACGGCGTCTGTGAACTGCAGATTCTCATACTTCATGACGAAGCCGATGGCGCTGCCCCCCTCGCCGCAGCCAAAGCATTTGAAGCTCTGCCAGCCCGGATTCACAGTGAAGGACGGCGTCTTCTCGTTGTGGAAAGGGCAACAGGCTTTGTAGAGCGAGCCCGCGCGCTTGAGCGGAAAGTAGGAGCCGATGACGTCCACGATGTCCGTGGCGGCCAACACTTGTTCAACGGTCTCTTCCGGAATGCGTCCCACTGCGCCGAGACTGCCCGAAAGCCGCCGGGAAGGAAACTGGATTTTTTCCGCGCCTGATTTTTCTAATATGTGGGCCGCTGAATCGTATCTACGTCATGGATGCGCGCGCCTTGTTCAGCCTGCTTTATGGATTTCACCTCGTCTGGACGGGCCTCTGGCGGAACATCGCAGCTCAGGCTTATAAACCGAATGCCCTCTGGTTTTGCCTCGTGACGGGACTGCTCGTGCTGGCGGGCGCTTACTTAATCCAGGTCGGCCGACTCACCTTCGCGCGTTTGCTTTCAGGAGCGGTCACGGCCTTGGTCTTCGGCTTTTACCTTTACTGCTTCATTAGCGACCCCTCAGCGGATGCGACCTACCGCGTAGGGCTTGTGATAGTGAGTTCTCTGGCGCATCTGGCGATCCTTTTCCTGCCCCTCAGGCCCGAGGGACGTTGAGGGGTGCTCAGGTTTTCTCAGTTCTCACTGAGCCAGAAGGAGAGGGTGGCTTTGTTGTTCGAGAGGTCGATGTGATCAATGCGCACCTGTGAAATGGGCTGGTAGGTGCGGGCGCGGAGGTCGGCGAGGAGTTCGTCCTGTCGCTCCGGGGCGAGGAGCTCCAGGCGGTCGTATTCCAGGCTTTGTTTCTTCGCTTTTGGCGGCTGTGCGGCGTCCGCTTGCATGTTGAACGGGGCGGTGAGTCGTTCGCCGAAAATAGCGCAGGAGACGATGAGGGAGTTGACGGCGAGGAGCTCGAGATAGCTTGTTTTCCGGTTGGAAAGGGCGTTGATCACGGCGATGCCGACGACGATGAAGAGGTAGGTGAGGTCCTTGGTGCGCAGGGTTTCCGTGCGGTAGCGGAGGACGCCGAAGATGGCGAACAGGCCGAGCGCCATGCCGAGACCCAGTTCCAGCTTTTTCATCGCAAAGCAGATGAAGAAGACCGTGATGTTCAGCATCATCGCGGAGAAGAGGAATTGCCGGTCTTTCGCGCCGGGATGCCAGGCGAGGCGGACGACGAGGGCGAGAAATAGGGCGTTGTGGAGAAAGCGA
Organism: Verrucomicrobiales bacterium; assembly: GCA_050285825.1. Classification (GTDB taxonomy): domain Bacteria; phylum Verrucomicrobiota; class Verrucomicrobiia; order Verrucomicrobiales; family Akkermansiaceae; genus SW10. The sequence continues at coordinate 2,733 of JBNNED010000042.1, forward strand.
AAGCCGAGTTTTACGAGGTCGTCATCGTAAAACGGGACGCCGAGGAAATCAAACATGCGAGGTGGCGGTTGAGTGGAGAAAACCGAGCGGGATCACTTGGCGAGGAGGAAGTCGCGGCGCTCTTGGGCGAACTTCAGCAAAGAGCCCTGCGCCGCCTTGCTGGCCTCTATCTCGGTGCTTTCGCGGAAGGACTCGTAGCTGTCGAGCTTGCGCGTGTCGTTCTTGACAGCCTCGTCGATGAGAGCGCGGTGCCGGGCGATTTTCTCCGCGAGGGAGTCGGCGGCGAGCTGCTTTTCCGCAATCTCCCGGACGTAGCCGAGGTAGCGTTCGCGCAGGGCGGGGACTTGGAGAAGGCGGCTGCGCAGGGGCTTGCGGGCGTCGTCGAGTCCGGTGAGAGGATCGGTTTGGGAGCCTGCGCTCTCACGGCGGTGACCGCTGCGGAAAGCTTCATTCATGTCGTGCGGGATGATGTGGAAGCGCCCCTTGGCATCGAGGAAAATGTAATAATCGCTGGCGCGGGCCCAGTAGCCGTCGCTGTTGCCGAGGACGATGTCGTAGGCGAGAAAACGGAGGGTTTGGTCGATGTCGAGGAGGGGAGAAAGTTCCTTTTCCAACTGATCCAGCGGGGTTTCATTGAGAACGCGGCAGAACTCGATGAGGGCTTTCCACGCTTTCTTGCCATCGTTCGATTTCATCTCGTAACGCTGCTGGTAGGGCTCCAGTTCGTCGCCATCATAGGCCAGGCCCCCATCGCCACGCGGGCTGCCGGGAACTTTCCAACGGGTGCCCTTGGAGGGGTCGAAATTCTCTTTGATGAAGGTTTTATCGAACTGCTGGACGTTGACGTAAACGCCCCAGGATTCGCCGTTGACGACGACCTGGACGAAGTTCGCCTTCGGGGCGGCGATGTGCTCGCGGGCGAGTTCGGAATAGAGCACGGTGCTCATGAAGGATGAGTCGCCGCTGCCATTGAGGAGGTTGAGGTTTTTATAACCATAGAGGCGCTGATCTTCGTTAACGAGGTCGACGGAGAGGTTGAAGGAGCGTTTGTGACCCGCTGGAATGCGCGAGAAGGAGGAGGCTCCGCGGAAGGAGACGCCCACGCCGGCATAAGTCTTGCCGTCCACGGTCATTTCCGCCGGAACTTCCACGTCGCTGCGCTTGAAGTCAGCCAGCTCGGCCTCCCAATCGTCATTCTCGAAAGTCAGGAAAATGGTGCGCAGCACACTGGGGTCATAGAGAGGAGCCTCGGGGAAGGTCGCGACATCACCCGGCGCGATTTTCGCTCCCGCACTCGCTTCCGGCAAGTTCCCTCCGCGCCTTCCACCGCCTCCACGTCCGCCTCGACCTCCACGGGGCCGCTCGTTCTCTTGTGCCTTGAGGGCTTTTCTGGCTTCCGCCCGCTCTGCGCGGTTCAGCCAGCCATCGTCGTTCTTGTCGAATTTCTCCACCAGCTTCAAATCTTCGCGATTCGGGCCGCCCGGACCACGTGGCCCGCCGGGTGGGCGATCGCCGGGAGGCTCGCGATCCGGGCGCTCTTGGGCTGAGGCGCTGGCGAAAGCCGAAAAAGTGACGAGGGAGACGAGGATGAGAGGACGGAAACGCATGATGATCGGTTGCGGGTTTTTACTGTGCCTTAAGAAACGTTCAGGTGACGAAATGGTTGCGAAAAAAAGAGAGACCGGCCTTCTCCTCGTCGCTTGTGGGCGACTCTGGAGAGGCGGCGCAGCGCTTTTTTGATTGCGGGCTTGGAATC
>JBNNED010000043.1:0-4031 GCA_050285825.1 Verrucomicrobiales bacterium
TTTTGGCGACGGACAAGGGCTCGCCCCCCGTCTCCGCCTCCGCGACGCCCTCGGGCGCACATGGCAACCCAGCGCCTCGCATATCACTTGGAAAGGCTGGAAATATGTCGAAATACCGCTCCACCAGCACACTGCCCACTGGGGAGGCGATGAGAGCCAAAAAAACGCCCCGCTCGCCTTCCCCCTCCGCCTCGAAAACCCCTTTCTTCTCGATAACCCGCTCAAAAACCCCGTCCAGGGCCAGGTCCGCTTCACCCTGCCCCAGGTCATCTTCGATTAAAGCCAAACTACCACTCGATGAAAAAACTCCTCTTCCTCCTGCTGGTCCTCGGCTCACTCCTGCGCGCCGACACGCGCCTGCTCTGTCTGGGCGACTCCATCACGGAGGGCGCGGGTCACTTTTCCGTTTACCGCCCCCTACTCGCTGAAAAACTCGCCAAAGCGGGTTACGACATCACCTTCATCGGGCCCAAAAAAGACCGCTCCGGGCTCGCCCACGCCGGCTATTCCGGTCAAAACGCCGGCCAAATCGCCCGACACCTCGCCGCTTACCAAGCCGATCCGCCCGCCGACCTCTTCCTCGTCCACACCGGGCACAACTATTTCGCCAAAGACCAACCCGTCCCTCAAATCATCGCCGCCACCCGCGAAATCATCAAAACCGCCCGCCAGCAAAATCCCCGCGCCATCATCCTCCTCGCCCAAGTCATCCCCGCCGGAAAACTCCCCAAATACAGCTACTTGCCCGAGCTCAACAAAGCTCTCGCCGGACTCGCCCGCGAGCTCCACCGCCCCCGGCAGCCGCTCATTCTCGTCGATCACGCCAGCGATTTCGACTGGCGCCACGACACCATCGCTGACAAAGTCCACCCCAACGCCCGCGGAGCCGAAAAAATGGCGGAAACCTGGTTCCAGGCCCTCCGACCCCTCCTCCCCGCTCCCTGAGCCTAGCTGTGGCATGGATGTCCCCATCCCTTCTCCCTCGCTCGTCTCGACCGACAAATCTCCCCTCCGAGGCACGCCACCGGCAAGATGCCGGCGCTCCTTGACTCACCCTCTCCTGATCTGGGAGATCTCCTTTGTCGCGATGCCCAGCGGGCTGTCGAGAGGCACCCCGACGCAGCCGAGCAGGGTCGTGAGGAGATCGCCTTGATTGCCCTTGATTCCGGTGAGGAATTTCCCGGTCTCAATGCTTCCACCACCACCTCCGGCGATGATGAAAGGGAGGTTTTCCCGGCTGTGGCGATCCCCATCCTCAAGTCCGGAGCCCCACATCATGATGCAGTTGTCGAGTAAGCTTCCTTCGCCTTCGCGGAGCTGGCTCATCCGCTTGATCATGTAAGCGTATTGCTCGATGTTGAAAGCCGTGATGGCCGCGACTTTGCGGACTTGCTCAGCATCGTTTTTATGGTGGGTCAAGCCGTGGTGGCCGTTGCGGAAGCCCAGCTCGGGGTAATTCACCCCGTTGGGAGTCGAGCCGATGTACGTCGATACACGCGTGAGGTCGGTCTGGAAGGCCAGCACGTTGAGGTCGCACATCACGCGCATGTATTCGCTGCGCTTGCCGCCTTCGGGGATTTTAATTTCGATGGGTGGGGAGTCGCTCGCGTTTTTATGCCGACTGCTCAGGCCGTTTTTCTCCAGGGCCGCTTCCTTCTGCCGGTGCTCGAAGGCCGCGATCCGACGTTCGACCGAGCGCACGCCATCGAGGTATTCATCGAGCTTCTGCCGGTCGGTGTAAGGCAAGGTCTTGCGGAGGTCCTTCGCGCCGTCGAGGACGAGATCGAGCATCTTTTGATCGAGCGGATCAGCCTGCGTGCGCTGATCGCCTTGGCTTTGCTGACCGAAAAGCCGCTTCAAAACAGCGCGCGGATTGGTCATGGCCGGCACGGGACGCGTCGCGGAGCGGTAGCTGCAGTGCGAGTAGTAAGCTTCGTGAAGCCCTTCCTGGTTTTCCTTGTGCGTCTGCGGCATGGTCGCGAGCTCCAGCGAGGGCAGCGAAGTGAGCGGGCCGAGGTAGTTCGCGGCGATCTGGTCGGCGGAAATCCCGATGTTGACCCGGTGGCGGGTCGGCGCGTCCGGCAGTTGCGCGGTGAGCCAGGTCGACAGCTCGAGCGCGTGGGGTGCGCCGTTAAAGGGAGCGATCGGCACGCCGGAAATCCCCTTCATCATCAGGCATTGATTGAGAACGGGCTGGAGCGAGCGGAGAGCCGGGGGCGGGTTTTTGAGAAAAGAAGCGGGGTCCTTCGGCCAGAACTCGTCCATGATGACCCCGTGCGGCATATACATGAAGCCGAGGCGCACCGGCGGCTTCCCGTCGACCGTTCCTTTGGCCAGGGCCGGGAAGGAGAGGCTGTCAAAAAAGGGCAGGGCGAGAGAAACGCCGAGGCCTTTGAGGAAGTGGCGGCGGGTCGGGGTGCTGGTTTTTTCGTTCATGGCTTGGAGGCTTGGACTTCGTTGACGCGGGTGTGGGTGAAGGGGTAGCTGGTGACGACTTCCGTCAGGATCGCACCCAGCGGGTAGCCCTCGGCGGCCGTCGCGTTCATGATTTTTTCCACAACGACTTTATCATAGCCGGCAAGGCTGCGGCCGAGGGCGTAGGCGAGGAGTTTTTCGGTGAAGTTGCGCCCGAGGTCTTTTTCGCGCGCCGCGATGAGCTTTTTCAACTCGCCGGGCGACTGGAATTTCCCCCCGCCGGGGAGTTCTCCGGAAGCGTCGATGGCCTGCCCGCCCTCATCCACGCTGCGCCAGCGGCCAATGGCATCGTAGTTCTCCAAACCGTAACCGATGGGATCGAGGATCTTGTGACACGAGGCGCAGGCGGCATCGCTCTGATGCAGCTCGTTGCGCTGGCGCAGGCTCAGACCGCTGATGTCTTCTTTTTTCTGCGCCTCGAGCGCGGGCACGTTCGGCGGCGCGGGCGGGATGTGCTGGCCGAGCACCTGCTCAAGCACCCACACGCCGCGTTTGACCGGGCTGGTGCGCGTCGCGAAGGAGGTCGTGGCGAGAATGGCGGGCATGCCGAGGAGCCCGCCCCGATTCGGATCGCGCAGCTCGACGCGCCGCATCTCCGCACCTTTGACGCTTTTTTCCAAGCCGTAGAGCGGGGCCAGAGTCTCGTTGAGGTAGCTGTGCCGACTGTCGATCAAGTGCACGACCGGCTGGTTCCCCCGCAGGAGATCGAGGAAAAAAAGGCGAGCCTCGTCCTCCATCGCATCGCGCAGGGACTCGTTCATGATGGGAAATTTTTCCGGATCGAATTCCATCGCGCGCAGCTCGTGCAAGCCCAGCCACTGCGTCCCGAAGCCATTGAACAAGGCCCGCGCCCGCTCATCGGCGAGGAGACGCCCGGTCTGCGCCCGCAAAACGGCATCATCCTGCAATTTTCCCTCCGCAGCGAGCGCGAGAAGTTCCTCGTCCGGCGGAGCCGACCACAGCAGGTAGGAGAGACGCGAAGCCAGTTGGTAATCATCGATCCGGACAATTTCCTCCCCCGCCGTCACCTCCCGCGCGGGCGTGATGAAGAGAAACTGCGGCGACACGAGAATGGCCTTCAGCACCAACGCGAGCGCCTGCTGGTGATCCTGATCCTGCGCCCGACCCAGGTCGTAAATCCGTCGCAAAGTGCCGAGCTCGCCAGCGGAAGGCGGACGCCGAAAAGCCCCGCTCGCGAGTTTCCTGATCGTTTCATCCGCTCGCTCACGCGCCTCGTCGTCCGAGGCTGGTGACTCGCCGAAGAGTTCCTTTTGTCTCGCCGTGGGCGGCTGACCCGCCGGCGCAAGGACTTGATCGAGAACACGTCCGGCAATGCCGAGATACTGCTCGGATTGCAGCGGCGACAGGGAGTTGAGAAAGCCCGCCCCCGTGACCTCATCCGGCAATTCATCGGCCAGAGAACGATCCACTCTCATCGGTGACATACATCACTTTACGTTGACCTTCAAGAATTTTATTCTCTTCTTGAGGTATCTCTATTTTTTCCATTACACCACTTCTAAATACATAAATGCTGTAGAGAAACGTCCGCTTTC
>JBNNED010000044.1:0-6852 GCA_050285825.1 Verrucomicrobiales bacterium
CGAACCCCGCCAATACCTCCGCATCGACAACATCCAGACGCTTCCCACCCACTTGAGCGAAAACGAGGTTGATATCGAGCTGCGCGTGAACCGGGAGACGAAGGAGATCATCCTTTATTACGACGGGAAAAAAATCGGGCGCTACCTCGACCCGGCCGGCGAAGTCCCCGGCGGAGCCTACTTCTCCATCGACAGCCGCACCTCGACCAAGCACGGCAACATCCTCAAAAACATCCGCCTCTTCGAGTGGGACGCCCGCACCCGCCTCCTGCAGGATGAGGAGGCCCCCGCGGATCGGGCCAACGACGCTCTGACGACTGATGAGGGCGACCGCTACAGTGGGCAAATTCTCACCTATCAAAGCGACAAAGCGGGCTTTCTCCTCCAGGCTCCGCACGCCGAGGAGCGCATCGAGATCCCGCTGGACAAAACCAAGCTCATCCACTTCGCCCGGCCTGCCGAGGGTCAGGAAGTTCCGCCAGCGACCTTCCGCGTGGACCTCGGAGACAGCGGTCGGCTCGCCCTCAATGGTTTGCGCATCGAGAAAGACCGCCTCATCGCCGACCACCCCATTCTCGGCTCCCTCGAGCTCGCCCGCCCCGCCCTGCGCAAAGTCACCCGCAACCACACCGACCAGCCGAATCCATGAAGTCGCGCACCCGCCACATTCTCCGCTCGGCCGCCGCCGTCCTGCTCGCCGCCCTGCCGGCCAGCGCCGTTGAAGGCACCTTCCGCTTCGCCGATGGCAACCTCATCACGGGCGAAATCGTCCGCTTCGAGGGCGACCACAGTCTGACCCTGCGCTCGGAGAGCCTCGCCGGCGAAATCACGCTGAGAACGGACCAGCTTCTCAGCGCCAAACTCGCCACCACCGCGCCCGTCACCCCCGGGAAGCACTTCGCCATCGCCACCGTCAACCACCACTACGAGGACAGCCACCAAGATCGGCTGCGGGGTCAGCTCCAGAGCCTGAATGACGATCACATCATCCTCGACACCGACTACGCGGGTCAGCTCAAGCTCGACCGCCGCATGATTCTCGGCCTCGAATTCCACTCCCGCTCCCCGCTCCTTTTCAGCGGTCCCGGCGAGCTCGCGGACTGGACTTTTTCCGACAACAAGGGCCCCGAGACGTGGACGAGCCAGGGCAGCAGCCTCGTCGCGCGGGGCAATACGGGCATCGCTCGCGAAATCCCATCCGAGCCGCGCATCCACCTTTCCTACAGTGTCGATTGGAAAGGGCGCGGCACCCACCGTTTCCTCTTTTTCAGCGACGACGGCGACAGTCTCAGTCCGAACAACCGCTACGAGCTCTCCGTCAATAATTCCTTCCTGCGCCTGACGCGCTACTCCCGTGACATCGGCCGCCACGAAACCCTCTTCAGCCAGAGCGACCGCCAACTTCGCGAGCAGGAAAGCGCCACCCTCGACCTCTACCTCGACCGCAGCGGGAAAAACCTCTCCGCCCTCTTCATCGACGGACGCCGCATCGAGACCTGGCAGGAACCCGCCGAGCAAGCCGGCAGCTTCGGCGATTGGTTCCACTTCTGCCCCAACCAGACCAGCCCGCTGCGCCTCCGCCAGTTTTCCCTGCGCCAATGGGACGGACGCCTCCCCGAAAGCAGCGCCGAGGAGCCACAGGATCAGCTCGAACCCGGCGACGACTCCGCGGAAGCACCCGAGATCGCGACTCCCGGCACCGACCCGCTCGCCGACCTGCCCGGCCAACGCATCGAGCTCAAAAACGGCGACACCATCGTCGGGGAAATCGAAAAAGTCGCCGACGAGCGACTCCTCACTAAAACTAGCTTCGGCCCGATTCCCATCCCGCTCGAACGCGCCTCCCGCGTCTCCCTCGACCAGGAAAACAAGCACCAGCCGCGCATGTGGGCCCGCGAAGTCCGCGCCCATTTCCACCACGGCGGCTACCTCACCTTCCGCCTCCTCTCCCAGGAAGGCGACAAAATCCGCGTCTTCAGTCAGGTTTACGGAGAGACCGATCTCGACCTCAAACACATCTCCCACCTCGACTTCAACATCTGGCGTCGCGACCTCGAACCGCAACGCGCGGGCAACGAGGAATGGTGAGAGGGTGACGAATCTTAGGGAAACAACGAGGCCATCTCCGGCGTGAGCGGGGCACTGACTGCCAAACTCTCCCCCGTGCGCGGATGCGTGAAGTGGAGCTCTTTGGCCTGCAAGAGCATCCGGTCCCCCGTTCCGAGCCGCCGCCCCCACTCCGTGGCCCACTCCCGCCCGCCGTAGCGGAAATCTCCCACAATGGGCAGGCCCGCCCCCGCCAAATGGCGCCGGATCTGGTGGTAGCGCCCGCTCTGCGGCTCCGCTTCCAGCAAACGCAAGCCCTCCGCCAGCCCGACTCCGCGCTGCAAGACGCGAAAATCCGTCCGCGCCTCGCGCCACGGAGCCCCTTCTTCTTTTTGCAAGGCCTCCTCACAGTGCCAGGCTTCTCCCGGTGCTTCGCCCGCGACACCCGCTCGGTAAATTGTCCGTGCTTCGTGCCGCGTGAACATCTTGGTCAGCTTCCGCGCCGTCTTCTTGTCCTTCCCGAATAGCAAGACCCCGGAGGTCGGTCGATCGAGTCGATGCACGCTGTAAACCCAGCCCCCGATCTGATCCCGCAAGATCTTCATCGTCACCTCATCGCCCACCTGCGGCACTTCCGCCGGATGGACCAACTGCCCCGCCGGCTTGTCAACCGCCACCAGCCACTCGTCCTCAAATAAAATCTCCAGAAGCGCGCTCACCGCCCCAAGCTGCCGCCCGCCCCGCCCCCTGAAAAGCCGGAAAAACGAAAAAGCCCGCCCCGCCGTCGCGTAACATCCCCCAGCCATGAACCGCCGCCGTTTCCTCACCACGACCGCCGCTGCCGCCACGCTCCCCGGCGCCCTCCGCGCGCAAGCCGCCCCCCGCCTCAGCCTCGGCTACGATAACTTTGCCGTCCGCGCCATGGGCTGGAAGGCTCCGCAACTCATCGACTTCGCCGCCGCGCAAAAAGTCGATTCCCTCTTCATCACGGACCTCGATGCCTTCACCTCCCTCGAAGAAAAGCACCTCGCCGGCCTCCGCGCCCTTGCCACCGAAAAAAACATCCGCCTTTACCTCGGCACCTGGAGCATCTGCCCGAGCTCTCCGAGCTTCCGCGACACCTGGGGCAGCGCCGAAGAACACCTCGCCCTCGCCCTCCGCAGCGCCAAAGCCCTCGGCTCCCCCGTCATTCGCGTCGTCCTCGGTTCCGCCAAAGACCGCCTCACCGACGGCGGCATCGCAGCCCGCATCGAAGACACCCTGAAAGTCCTCGCGAGCCAAAAATCACTCGCCGAAGAGCTCGAAGTCAGAATCGCCATGGAAAACCACGCGGGCGACATGCACTCGCTCGAACTCAAGGCCCTCGTCGAAGCGGCCGGCCCGGACTACGTGGGTGTCAATCTCGACTCCGGCAACGCCGTCTGGACCCTTGAAACTCCGCTCCAGAACCTGGAAAACCTCGGCCCTTACGTCCTCACCACCAGCCTGCGCGACACCGCCGTCTGGGAGAGCGAAAACGGCGTCACGGCTCAGTGGACCGCCATGGGAGAGGGCATGGTCGATTGGAAACGCTACTTCCAACGCTTCGCCGAACTCTGTCCGCAGGCTCCCGTCCACATCGAGACAATCTCCGGCTTCAACCGCGAACTGGCCGTGAAAAAAGACGATTTTTGGCAAGCCTGGCCCAACGGAAAACCCGCTGGCTACGAGGCCTTCCGCAGCTGGGCCGCCACCGGCGAAGCCCGCGAGGCCTGGAGCGCGCCCGCCGAGGCCGACAAAGACGAGGCTCAACGCAGCTACCAGCTCGGCGAGATCACCCGCAGCCTCGCCTACTGCCGAAAAATCGGACTTGGCCAGGCTTGAGGCGGGAGAACCCGGCACGAGCGCTCCGCAGCTCGCTTGTCACGCCCTTCAATTTTCCAGCACCTCCAGCACCTTTTTCTTGATGGTGTCGAAGCTGCTGTCGGCTTTGAGAATCCCGTAATTGGCGTGCATATTGGCCCTCATTTCCCCAAGGGCCGCAGAGACGATCTGACCCTCAAAATATGCCAACTCGAAATCTAAACTGCGGATGATTTCCGGGTCTGGCTCTCTCGTCCAGATCCGAAAACTGAGCGGACGCACGATGCCATCCCGTTCTTCAGCCCTCTCTGCGGGGCCCATGTTATAGTGGACATCAATCCGATGTTTTTCGGTCTCAATGGATCCCAAAAGCATCCAGGCAAGCCCCTGGTTCGCGTCCTTGAATTTTTGAAGGGTGATCGTCGCGTGATCTACTGATGCCTGCTCCTGGCCCAAAGCAAACAAAGCCTGACACTTCCGGTAATGGAGCATCGGGTCGTTCGGATCGACTTTTAAAGCCGCTTCGATTTGCAGTAAATCCGGTTGAGGCACTTCTTCCGCTTGAATCGACCACGCAGCGAGTGCGAGCAGGAGAACTAGGAACTGCGTAAGAATTTTCATGGCAATTTCAGGTGAGCGGTGACACGCCGCTTCCGGCAAACGAGCCGGAAACTATCAGCTCTTATCCTGTGCTGCTTTCACCCGCGACACCAGCCAGAAATACCGACGGTTACCAGAATCCCCCTAACTCTTTGGGCCTCAACAATCACGAAGATCCACAAAAACAGGCTGGCTGAGCAAAGAGCTTAATGAGCGTGAATAGAGTTCCCGGAAGGCGCGGCTGACAGTTCGGAGTGCATCGTCGGCTCGGAATGCCATTCGTGCGGAATGTCGCGCATGAGGAGCGCGTGGTCCAGCTCGATGCCATCGGCTGGGAAAATCGAGCGGTCATCGTAGTAAGCCGAGCGGGCCCGGTGAACCTGCAAGGGACTGACCCGCCAGTCGGAGACTTTGAGCAGGAGTCCATCGAGCGTGCAGGAACTTGGCCGGGAAGAATAGCCGATGCAGCCCGACTCGAAAAACGCGGAAGAGTCCAGCAAGGACGAAAAAACGGAGTTTTGCGGGAAGTCCTCCGTCTCGCTTGCCTCCAGCTCGATGAGCGGCTCAGCGCCCTCACCCGACACGATTCGCATGGCAATCCGCCCCTCCTCATCCGTCACGGAGAAAGCCGCGCGATGGTGCACGCCCGGAAAAACGCGACCTCCAGCCCAGGCGTTCAGACGCGAGTCCGTGTCCCTGCGGGGAACGAAGACCCCTTGCCGCGTCTGGCCATGATCGTCCTCCCATTCGACCGCGATCCGATGCGCGGAATTCTCACTGGCCAGGCCGATCGAACACGGAAATCCCTTCGGGCGAATCTCCTCCAGCCGGATCAGGCAAACCCCGGCAATGGCATATCCGTTCACGAGTTTCGGACGAAATCGCGCCGGCAGGACCTCGCGCAACACCTCAGGCGCCACGCGATAATTCAACAAAATCCGCCGCCGGATTGTGCCCGTGATCGCAGGTATTTTCATCTCATTTCAGCTCAAGGACCGGCTTGGGGAAGGACCAGTCAGGGTTTATTGGATTAAGGTTGGCTTGAAACATCATGCTTCTCTTCCTCAAGCCTCTTGATTCCAAGTGTATCGATCATATTCAATAGCTGAGCACTCTTCTCTTCAACACGTAATTTCTGTTTCTCAATCTCAAGATCAAGATCTTCTATAGCTTCTTTATTTTCAATATCTTGCTGCCTTTTGACCTCCATTAACAATGTTGTCCCGAACAACTTAACAAGACGTGAAGCTTCATCCTTAGTAGCGGCTCTCACGCTCAGATGATAAGAACCCCTTTTAGCCCCTCGCCGGACCTGAAGTCGCTCGCGTAGCTCTAGGATTTGGCTATCGGCAATGTTTCCTTTTGCCGCGCTCTCGCCTTGTTCGGAATCTTGTGCAATTTTTACCAATTTGACCAAAAAGTGCTGGCTCTGAGTGAGGCTGCGCAATCTCTCAAAATCAAAGCTAGATTCTTCAGAAATCTCGACATGAGCTTGAGCTTCAAAAGGTGTAGCCTGTACGCGCGCTAAACTCAAAAAAAGCAGCGAAACAATTGCGATAAGTTTTATTTTTTTCACCGTACTATCAACTTTTGACGTGCTCTCTGGCTCACTAGCCTGAACCAAAGTAATGGAATTCTCGCGAAGCTTCAATCTCCGAGTCATCGGGCTTCCGTGGTGAGTCTTACAGGCAGCCCGGGGAATTGTCGGGGAGATAGCGCTGCCACTCGTCGGTTTCGGCCATTTCCTTCAGCGCCATCGCTCTCTTGGTCAGAAAGTTTTTCAGATAACTCGTGAGGAACAAGCCTTCTGCGATCCGCCCCAAAATTCCGAGCGGAGCGGAATAGCGGAATTCATCCGTCATCAAAGTTCCTATACCTGCCTCCTCGAAGCGATGACTGTGCTGCATGGAGGAAAAAGCGCCCGAGATCATCTCGTCCGCAAAATGATGGGGTCGCTCACAGAGCGTCACTCGAACGGCGAGTCTCTGCTTGATTCCGAAATGCCGAGCTTCCCAGGTGACCCGCTCGCCGGCCCCGATGAGCCCTGAGCTGCGTCCGGCGACGGCCCTCTCGCCGGAACCGCGCGTGCTTGCCTGATGCGCGTCGATGCTCCGGGCCAGATCGAACACACGTTCGATGGGGGCTTCGATTTGGGTTTGCAGTCGGATCAATGGCATGATTTCGGGTGCCCTCTGGGGGTGTGCGCGGGCTTGTGTGTTCAGCACTTGGGCCACTTCCCGCGAATGAGCTTTTTGGGATCGGAAGAACTCGTTCCGGCAGGCAGCGATTGATAAAAAAACTCCAGCACGGTTTGATTATACCAATGAGTGAAACTATCTGGTATAAGGGCTGAGTCGGTTTTCG
>JBNNED010000045.1:0-3316 GCA_050285825.1 Verrucomicrobiales bacterium
ATTCGGGCTCTTCACGGTGGGGGGGCTGCTCTCGCTTTTCTGGATGGCGGGTCACCTCGACGGCGGCTTCGCGGAATACTGGCAAGTCGCCTCCGCCGGTGGCAAAACGCAACTCTGGGACGCCCGCTTCGGCTTCGCGCCCGAGCTGGAATTCACCTTCTGGGTGGCCCTGCTCGCCGTGCCGTTTCAGAACCTGACGGCCTTCGGGGTCGATCAACTCAACGCCCAGCGCATGTTCTGCTGCCAGAACGCTTCGGACGCCCGCAAGGCCATCATCTGGAGTTCCGTCGGCCAACTCCTCACCCTGCTCATGCTCCTCGTCGGTGCCGGACTCTACGTCTTTTATCACACCCACCCGCCGGTCGGAGAAGTGGCGCAGTCCCTGGCTTTCAATGAGCAGGGCGTTCCCGCGAACGGAGACCTCGTCTATCCCGTCTGGATCGTCTCGGAGCTCCCGGTCGGCCTGAGCGGGCTCATTCTCGCGGGAATTTTCGCGGCTGCCATTTCCAGTCTCGACTCCATTCTCGCGGCGCTCAGTCAGACCACGCTCTCGCTCATCCACAACCCCGAACGGGCCGATGCCGCCGTCGCGACGGAAGAAAGTGATCGCCGGCTCGTGCGTCAGTCCCGCTGGCTGGTCGTCATCTGGGGCGTCGTCCTGACCGGCTTCACCATGCTGATGTATATCGCCCAGACCGTCCTGAAAATCCCGGTGCTGCCGCTTGCTTTCGGGATGACGGCTTACACCATGGGGCCCCTGCTCGGGATGTTCTTCTGCGCCCTTGCGGGGCGGGGGAGTCTGCGCGGACTCATCGCCGGCTCCGTTGTCTCCTTCCTCCTCGTGGCCTTTATCCGCCTCGATCTCTGGGTGCTGCTCGACAAAGCGGGACTCGATATTTCCTGGCTGACCTGGCTTCCAAGCTACGCCGTGGCCGATTCTGCGCTCGGGATCAAAGCGACCGTGGGTTACTTCTGGGCCTGGCCGGTGACCACCCTCATTACCTTCCTCGCGGGCTGGTTTTTTGCAAAAAAGGAGGGGTGATTTCGCGATGTTTGGGATGCCTTAATTGTTCTTTTTAAAAAAAATGAAAGGCCCGGCGAGCGTGGAACGGACGTGGAAAGGGGGATTGCCGAGAGCGGCACCGGGAGCCCGATTTTTTTGCCTTTTTTGAGCCACTTTCCTGTGCCCAAATGCTTCCCGTTCAGCGCCCCGCGCCACGTGGCCGGATCCGGCAAGGTAGCATAACTTTTTAAAACACAACTGAAATCTAAGTGACGAAAATGAAGGATTCACAGGACCATGAGCCGTTCCAATCCGAGGGGATGAACGAGGAGCAAGATGCGACGGCTTGGGAGCAGATCATCGATTTGCTGCGTGAATACCTCGGAGCTGAGACCACGACGCGCTGGTTCCATCACGCGCTCATGCTGGAGAGCGAAGAGGGCGGGGGCGTCATCGGGGTGCAGAGCGAGATGCACAAGTTGTGGATCGAGATGAACCTCCTCGACGAGCTCCGCGCCGCCTTCACCCGCGTCCTCGGACTGGCCGCCGAACCTCGCATCATCGTCATCGAAGAAATGAGCGGGGAGGAACGCCCGGCCGCCCGCGCCAGTTCCACCGCCGAGAGCAAGGAGGTGAAAGTCGTGAAGCCCGTGAGGCCCGAAGTTCCCGAGAGCGCCTCGGCCGAGGAAGAGCAACTCAGCCTGGAACGCCGGCTCAAAAAAATGGGGATGAACCCGGAGCTTAATTTCGCCAGCTTCGTCGTCGGCGAGAACAGCCAATTCGCCCATGCGGCCTGTCGGGCGGTGGCCGAGGGCATGGTCAAAAGCTACAACCCGCTCTTCATTCACGGTCGGCCGGGGCTCGGCAAAACCCACCTGATGTGCGCGCTGGGCCAGGAGATGATCCGCCACCAGCCGAAGGCCAAAGTCGTTTACTCCACGGCGGAAAATTTCACCAACGAGTTCATCGATGCCGTCCGCGCCGGGTCGCTCGAAGCGTTCCGTAAAAAATACCGCACCGTCGATGTCATGCTGCTCGATGACGTGCAGTTTCTCAGCGGCAAAGAGAAGTCGCAGGAGGAGTTCTTCCACACCTTCAACGCCCTGCTCAATTCCCAGACCCAGATCGTGCTCACCAGCGATCGCCCGGCTCCGGAAATCCAGACCTTCGAGGCCCGGTTGGTGAGCCGTTTTGAAAGCGGCCTGACCGTCGAGCTGCAGCCTCCGGGCTTCGAGACGCGCGTCGCCATCCTCCGTCGGAAAATGGAACAATGGAAGGTCGAGCTCGACGACGCCATCGTCTTCCACATCGCCAATCTCGTCAAAAGCAACGTCCGGCGCCTCGAAGGAGCGCTCACCCGCGTGGCCAGCTTCGCCTTCCTCTCGTCCAAGCCCCTGGCTCTGGAGAATGTCGATGAAATCCTCAAAGATCTCATCAACGACGAGGCGCAGCAGACCACCGTCACCGTTGATGCCATTCAAAAAACGGTCGCCGAATTCTACGACATCCGCGTGGCCGACATGATGAGCCGCCGTCGCCCCGCGCGCATCGCTTTCCCCCGGCAGATCGCGATGTATCTCACGCGGGAACTCACCAAAATGTCGCTCATGGAGATTGGCGAAGCCTTCGGGCGACGTGATCACGGGACGGTAATCCATGCCTGTAAACGGATTAAGGCAGAGATGGAAAAAGACGCGAAGACCGCCGCAGAAATTTCCAAGCTCATTTCCCAGCTCCGGCACTGAGTCGAAACTTGAAAGAAGTCTTGCCATCCCCGACGCACGGGCTAGCGTTCGGAAAAGTCAGACTGATATTAGGACATTATGAAGTTTCGGATCGCTAAAGAATCATTTTTGGACGGACTGCAGCAAGTGCAGCACGTAGTCAGCAACCGCACCACCCTGCCGATCCTTTCCAATGTCCTCATTGAAGCGGGCGAAGGCGGGCTGCGCCTCACCACGACCGACCTCGATGTCAGCGTGAGCGGGGTTGTCGAAGCGGAAGTGAGCCGCGAAGGAACGACGACCCTGCCGGTGAAAAAGCTCGTCAACATCATCCGCGAGCTGCCCGCCGCCGAGATCGAGGTCTCGGTCGATGCCAAGAACATCGCGAGCATCCAGTGTGGCCCGAGTTTCTTCAAAATCATCGGTTTGGGCGACGAAGACTTTCCCGCCATTCCTGATTTCCGCGAGGCCCGCGAGTATAAAATCAAGCAAAGCGTCCTCAAGGAAGGCCTGCGCAAAACGTCTTACGCGATCTCGACCGATGAGACCCGCTACGTCCTCAACGGCATTATCACCTCCTACAAGGAAG
>JBNNED010000046.1:0-2974 GCA_050285825.1 Verrucomicrobiales bacterium
CCCAGGTCCTGGAACAGACGCCTCCGGACAATTTGGGCGGCTTGGTCCTGCTGAGCGACGGTCGGCACAACGGGAAAGAGAGCGTGGACGATCTGGCGCGACGTTTTGGCATTCTCGATGCCCCGATGGCGATTTTCGCCCAGGGGAGTGAGAGCGCGCCGCGCGATGCCGCGATTTTGGCGGTCAACTCGCCGGATGCCGTTTATCTGGGCGACCGCGTGCGGGTGGCCGCGACTCTGAAATTTGATGGTTACAAGGGGAAGAAGGCGAAGGTGAAGCTTTTGCAAGGCGAAGAAGTCATTGAGGAAGAGGAAATTGCCATTCCGCAGGACCATCATCGGGCGGAAGTGCGTTTTCAGCACACCCCGGAAGAAGACGGCGTGGGACGCTACCAGGTGCTTTTGGAAGATCTGGGCGAGGAGCGCTTCGATAACAACAACGCCTGGGAATTCGAGACGGCGGTGACGGATGCGCGGACGAATGTCCTCATTGTCGATGCTTATCCGCGCTGGGAGTTCCGCTATCTGCGCAACTTGTTTTACGGTCGGGATAAATCGATCCACCTGCAATACGTCCTGAGTCACCCGGATCACATCGCGGGGCAGGAAACGCCGAGCGTGCGGGCTTCGGCAGCGCGTCCTTTCGGGGAGGCCCAGGCCACCGAGCTGCCGGAAAGCGAAGAGGAATGGCGGAAATTCGACGTCATTATTTTGGGCGACCTCGCGCCCGGTCAGCTGAGTGCCGGGCAGTGGGAGATCATCCAGCGTTGTGTCAGCGAGCGCGCGGCTTTGCTGGTGCTCGTGGCGGGTCAGCGTTCGATGCCACACGCTTACGAAGCGGAAGCGGCGCGGGCCTTGATTCCGGTCGAGTATGAGCCGACGCAGCGGACCTTTTTCGGCGATCAGGCCAAGTTCAAGATGGGCCTGACGGTGGCGGGGAAAAACCACCCGGTCACGGCGCAGAGCGACAGTTCGCTGCAGAACGAGCAGATTTGGAAGAGCTTTCCCGAGATGCGCTGGCGTCATCCCGTGGCGGGCTTGCGGGAAGGGGCGCAGGTGCTCCTGGCCGCCCAGTTTGAGGACGGGCGACGGGAAGTGCGCTCGGCCGCAGGCTTGGAAAATGCCCTGGGCGACCTCGCCAAGCGACGCGAGGAAGAGATGAAAAACGCGCTTCTGGTCACGCGGCAAACCGGGAATGGCAAAGTCGCTTTGTTGATGACGGACCGGACCTGGCGGCTGCGCGTGGGGGTGGGCGACACCTACCACCACCGTTTCTGGGGGCAGTTGGTGCGCTGGGGCGCGGGACCGATTTTGCGCTCGGGTCGCGAGGGCGTGCGCCTGAGCAGCGATCAGCTCACTTACACCGGAGATGATAAAATCCGCATCACGGCGCGGCTGCGCGATGAGAATCTTGCGCCCATTTCGGACGAGTCGCTGGCGGCGGAAGTGCGGAACGAGGCGGGCGAGTTGCTGAGCACCGTGCCTTTGCTCTTCCGCGAGGGCTCGAACGGCTTGCATGAAGCGGTCGCCGGACCTTTTGTGAACGCGGGGCAGTATGAAATTCGCCTGAAGGGAGAGAAAGTGGCGGGCTTGCTGGAAGACGCGGGCACGCCGGTGACGACGAATTTCCGCGTCATCAGCACGCGCAGTCCGGTCGAACTCGCGGAAACGACCCTGAACCTCCCGCTCTTGCAAAACATGGCGGCGCTCTCCGGTGGTCGGATCGCAGGTGGGGAAGACGAGACTTCGCTGGCCGGCCTGTTCATCGATGAAGAGCGCACGCGTCAAGAGTTGCGTGAAACAAGTTTGTGGGATCGTTGGTATGTTTTACTGGGCTTCGTCCTCGCGCTGACTGCGGAATGGATTCTGCGTCGGGGTGGCGGACTGCCGTGACTTTTCCCGCCCTGTCCTCATCTTTAATCTCAAGAAACTTATGAAAGAGAATTTTCCTCCCGAAATGAGCAAAGGCCTGAAGGCTTTGCGCTCCCGTGTGCGCCGCGTCCAGTTCTGGCGGGGCTTCTGGGCCAGTCTGGCGGTCTTGGTGGCCGGCTTGCTTCTGGTCACGGCTCTCGACTTTCTCTTCAACCCGCCGGGGGCGGCTCGCTGGCTCCTCTTTTTAGCCTGGATGGGAGCGACGGCGGCGGCAGTGTGGCATTTTCTGATCAAGCCTCTGTCGCACAAAATCAGTCTCGTACAAATCGCCCGCTGGATGGAAAACCGGCACCCCGAGATCGAAGAACGGGTGAGCACGGCGATGGAGCTGAGTGATCACCCGGAAGGCGTTTCGGAGGAGCTTTTGAAGGATCTCACCGAGCACGCTCAGGCCGATGTCAAAGGGGTTGACCCCAATCTCGAAGTGACGACGAAGCGGGTGCGGCGTTGGCTCTGGCCAGCCACGGCTTTGCTCGTGCTGGTGCTCGGCTTGCTCGCGATTTTCCCGCAGGAATACGGTCGCCTCCTGAGCCGCGCCTTCACGCCTCACAAGGACAGCGGAAATGCCGGAGCGGTGAAATTCACGATCAAGCCGGGAGATGTCGAGATCCTGGAAGGCGATGAACTCGTGCTGGAATTTGCCTACGAGGGTCGGGATCAACTGGAATTTGTGAAGGTCGGCGACGACGGCGAACGCGTTGCCGAGCCGCTCCTGCCGGTGCTGGAAGAGGAGGGCGTGAAACATTACCGCTATCACGTGAGCGACGCGACGGAGAGCTTTCAATATTACGCCACTGCGGGCAAGGCCGAGAGTGACCATTACGAGGTCACGGTTTGGCCGGAGCCGCGCCTGGATGATCTGCGCGTGACTTATCAGGAGCCGGCTTACACCGAGAATCCGGCGCGTCAGACGAGTTTGGCCCGGGGCGTGGAAGTTCTCGAACGCAGTGAAATCGAGCTGAGTGGCGTCGCCAATACGCAGACCGAGAAGGGACGCTTGTTGATTGACGGTGAGGAAGTGGGCGAGGTCGAGGTCGCGAGCC
>JBNNED010000047.1:0-5092 GCA_050285825.1 Verrucomicrobiales bacterium
AAATCACGCCCCTTTCAAACCCAATCGAGCTCTTCGACGAAGGGAGGCAGCGAACAGGCGATGCAATCTGCCAGCGCCCGTAAAATCTCCGCCTCCCGGCTCGTCAAGTCTCCGTCCGCCGCCGCCGCCCGCGCGCAGGCCTCCAGGAAGTCCCTCTTCACCAATGGGTTGGCCTGTCGGAACTTCTCCATCATCCCCGC
This sequence comes from Verrucomicrobiales bacterium, assembly GCA_050285825.1. GTDB lineage: Bacteria > Verrucomicrobiota > Verrucomicrobiia > Verrucomicrobiales > Akkermansiaceae > SW10. Next base: position 201 of record JBNNED010000047.1, read on the forward strand.
CAGCTCGTTCAAGGGCATCGGCTCGGCCAAGCTCCCGCGCCACCAACCCGCCTCCCGCCACGGCCCCACCGCCCGCTCGTAAGCCGCCTCCAATTCCTCCCGACCCCGCGCGCCCACGCCCGCGACCGTCGAGACCAGCACATTGGCTTCCTGCGCCAGCTCAGCCAGCTCATGGTAGCGCATCCGCTCGCGCCGCACCCCTTCAAAATGCGATCCCAGATGCCGCGCCACGACCTTCTGCATCATGAATTCAAACAAATCGACCTGCGCGTCGCTCGCGATCAACCAACGCGTGATCTCCGTAAAACGCTCATACTCCGGACCGCTCATCCGTCGCAAAGCAGGCATGGCGAGGTCCATTAAGGCGATTTTCTCCGCCGAATGCGCCCCGGCGAGTCGGTCGTGCCATTGCAAGGCCAAATCCCGCGCCACCGGTCCCGCCTGCGTGCCCAGAAAACGCACTTCGTCGCCACGCAACTTCTCGTCACTCGCCAAGAGGAGCCCAAAAATCAAGGTCTGCGCGCCCTCGCGCTCCCGCGCCGCGTCCTGCAAATCAGCCGGCAAGACCGCCTGAATCCGCCGTCCGGCCTCCGCCCGCACCCGCGCCGCATCACCCAGCCCGCTCCCCGACGCCAGGCCGCTCAGCGCCGCCCCCGCCGGAACCCGCCCACCCGCATCCCGACCCTCGCCCAGTTGCGGCAGCGCACTTTCTTCCCACTTCCCGCTCCACTCCCCGAGCAAGGCGCTGATGCGCTTGTCCAGCGGTGGATGCGTCGCAAGGCCATAACCGAACAAGCCGAGATCCGCGAAGAACAAGTGACTGGCTTCCCCCGCCCGCGAGGCCTGAATGCGCGCCCCCGGCCCGCTCAGCCCCCCGATTTTTTTCAAGGCTCCGGCCAAACCGTCCGGATTCCGCGTGAACTGCACCGCCGAAGCGTCCGCCAAATATTCGCGCTGCCGCGAGATCGCCGCCTGGATCATCCGACCAAAAAAGGTCCCGATCGACCCGATGACCAGCAGCCCGATCCCGAACAGCAAAAAGGCCAGCGCCGCGCTCCCGCCCTCCCGGTCACTCCGCCGCACCCGCCCCGCCCCGTGCGCCACGGCCTCGAAGACCATGCGACCGACCAGAGTGATGACCATCAGGCCGAAAACCATCCCCGTCAGGCGCATGTTCATCTTCATGTCGCCATTGAGAATGTGGCTAAATTCATGCGCCACCACACCCTGTAACTCGTCCCGGCTTAGTCGTTGCACGCAGCCACGCGTCACCCCGATCACGGCATTTGACGGCTCGGTTCCCGCGGCGAAGGCGTTGATGCTCATCTCCTCATCCATCAAAAAGACCTGCGGCACCGGCAAACCCGAGGCGATGGCCATTTCCTCCACGACATTCAGCAAGCGCCGCTCCTCCGTGTCCCGGCTGTGTGGATCGACCAAACGCCCGCCGAGCTCACGCGCCAGGACATCGCCTCCGCCACTCAGCATCATCGATTTATAACCACTCGAGAGCAAGATCAGCGCCGCCGTCCCGCCGCCCCAGAGCCACATCGCCGGATCAAATCCTTTGCCACCGTAAAACAGGAGCCAAACGAGCAGCTCCACCGCCGCCACCACGCCGATCACTCCCAGTAAAAACCAGAGCCACAACCACCTGGTCCGCCTCTGCGCCTGGTCCTGCGCCTCGAAGAAATCCATCGCCATGCCTCGTCCCCCCGCGGCTTAGAATTCCACCTTCACCGCCTCGCGCTCCTTCGCATCGGAGACCTCGAAGAGAGTCGCCTCACCGAAGTTGAACATGCCCGCAATGATGCTGCCGGGGAACATCTCCCGCTTGTTGTTATAGGTCGTCACGGCATCGTTGTAGCTCTGGCGTGCGAAACCCACTTTGTTTTCCGTGCTCGTCAGCTCCTCACTGAGCTGCAACATGTTCTGATTCGATTTGAGATCCGGATAGGCCTCGGAAAGGGCGAAAAGACGTCCCAAAGTGCCCCCCAGGCTGTTCTCGGCCTGCGCCAATTGCGCCATCGAGGCCCCTGCCTCCGGAGCCACCCCCTGCCGCGCCGATTCCGCCGCATTGCGCGCCTGGATCACCGCCTCCAGCGTCTCCCGCTCGTGCGCCATGAATTTTTTCGCCGTCTCGACCAAATTCGGAATCAAATCGTGCCGCCGCTTGAGCTGCACATCGATCTGGGCGAAAGCGTTGCGGTAGCGGTTTCGCAATTTCACGAGCCCGTTGTAAATCCCCAAGACAAATAGCGCCAGGCCGACCGCCAGCACCAAGACAACGACGACAATCCCAATCACCACCCCGGACGTAGAAGCAATCAAACTCATGCTCATAACCTGTCAGATCGCTTTCCGATTGCAAGCTCGCGCGATGAGAAAATCCGCCCTATTTTCCACTCTGCCGAGACGCTCGCTTGACAAAGCCCGCCGTCATTTCCGGAATAAGCCCCGCCAAGACCCCTCTCAGCCAACAAGATCATGAACGCTTTTTTCTTCCTGCCCGCCCTCCTCTTTTTCTGCGCCTTCCTCCCGCTCCAGGCCCAAAACAACTTCCTCCCCGGTCTTCAGCCAAGCACCACCACCCAAGATGAAGGCGGAGCCACCGTCACCGCCGAAACCAGCGCCATCGCCCCCGGCGAAAGCTTCCGCGTCGCCTTCACCATCACCCCGCCCGCCGGATGGCACGCCTACTACCAAAACCCCGGCTACCTTGGCGAAGGCCCCTCCGTCACCTGGCAGTTACCCGCAGGCTTCAGCGCCGGCGAACTTCAGTGGCCCGTCCCCCACATCTCAAAAATCACGCTCGGCGATGAAAAATTCCAGACCTACGGCTACGAAAAACCCGCTTCCTTCATCGTAGAAATCACGCCTCCAGAAAGCCTCCCAGCCGAAATCACCCTCTCCGGCAAACTCTCCTGGCAAGTCTGTAACGACTCGAACTGCCTCCCGCAGAACCAGGACTTCACCCTCACCCTGCCAAGCGGAGAAGCCCGCCCCGATCCCGCCGCCGAGCTCCTTTTCGCCCGCGCCAATCAGGCCCTGCCCAGCCCGCTGCCCGCCGACTGGTCGCTGACGGTGAGCGAAAAGGACGACAGACTCGTCCTCGATTTCAACACCGCCGGTCGCCCCGTGGAATCCGCTTATTTCTATGACGATCAAGCGCAGATCGACTCCCAAAGCCCCCAGCCCTTCAGTCAAACTGACAGCGGCTTCCGCCTCGAACTCAAACGCAACACCAGCGATAATCCCCTCATCCGCAAGCCCACCGGCGACCCCCAGCAAGTCAAAGGCATTCTCGAACTCTCCGGCCCGGAACTCCCCGCCGGCCTCCTCATCGACCAGCCCCTCACGCCCGAAAGCAGCGGGGAAAGCGTCGTCACCCCCGAAAAAACCACCACCTCCCCCGCCGAAACGGAAGAGGAAGAAGAGTCTCCTAAAAACATCACCGCCCTTCCCGACGCCGAAACCCTCGCCGCCGGAGCCAGGCTCTACGACGACTCGCCCGCCGAATTCGTCACCCTCGACGGCAAGGAAGAAAGCGAGCTCACCATTCTCTCCGCCCTTCCGCTCGCCTTCCTCGGCGGCTTCCTCCTCAACCTCATGCCCTGCGTCTTCCCCGTGCTCAGCCTGAAAGTCCTCGGCTTCGTCCAGCAGGCGGGAGAAGAAAAACACAAGGTCAAGTTCCACGGACTCGTCTTCACCGGCGGACTCGTCCTCTCGATGTGGATTCTCTCCGGCCTCATCATCATCCTCGGCACCGGCTGGGGCGGCCAACTCACCGACCCCGTCTTCCTCGCCGGCATCATCATTCTCCTCTTCGTCCTGGGCCTCAACATGGCCGGAGTTTTCGAAATCGGCACCTCCCTCACCAGCGCCGGCGGGAATCTCCAAAGCCAGAAAGGCTACTCCGGCTCCTTCTTCTCCGGCGTTCTCACCACCCTCATCGCCACCCCCTGCTCCGGCCCCTTCCTCGGCAGCCTCCTCGGCTTCGCCCTCGCCCTGCCCCCGTTCTCCGCCCTCATCGTCTTCACCGTCTTCGCCCTCGGCATCGCCTTCCCCTACCTCTTCCTCTCCTTCTTCCCCGCCCTCATCAGCAAACTGCCCCGACCCGGCGCCTGGATGGAATCCTTCAAAGTCATCATGTCCTTCGGCATCTTCGCCACCGCCGCCTTCTTCATGATCAGCTTCATCTCCCTCACCGGCTCCTCTGGCAGCGGACGCCTCCTCTTCGCCCTCGTCATCATCGCCCTCGCCGCCTGGGCCTACGGTCGCTGGTTCCGTCCCGGCGTCTCCGATTACAAAAAAATCATCTGGGGCCTCAGCTTCCCCGTCATCCTCACCCTCTCCGGACTCGCCCTCGCCAAATCCGGCAGCGACTTCAAAGCCCCCCGCCAGCCCTCCGTCACCAAAGACGGCAAAGTCCTCTGGCAAGCCTGGTTCCCCGGTAAAATCGAACTCGAACGACCCAAAGGCCGCATCATCTGGCACGACTACGGCGCCGACTGGTGCCTCACCTGCCAGCTCAACGAGCAAACGATCTTCACCAACGAAGACGTCATCGCCAAACTCGAAGAATACCAGGTCATCCTCGTCAAATCCGACTGGACCGACGGCGATCCCGCCATCGACAAAGACCTCGCCCGCTTCAAACGCAAAACCGTCCCCACCAACATCGTTTACCCCGCCGACGGCGGCAAACCCATCATGATGCCCGAGTTCATCTCCGTCTCCGAAGCCCTCGAAGCCCTCGAAAAAGCGAAGTAAACGCGTCGCGACGGAAAAAACGCAAAATCTTCATTGCCAAAAGCCCGCCGCCATGCTTCATTCCGCCCGACGCGCGCGTGGCGGAATTGGTAGACGCGCATGATTCAGGTTCATGTGGG
>JBNNED010000048.1:0-3376 GCA_050285825.1 Verrucomicrobiales bacterium
CACCTCCGCCACCCCACGCCACCCCACATCCTACCCAAACCTAAAAAAACTTTCCCCATGAAACTCATCCTACTCCTCGCCCTCCTCACCGCCCTCCTTCCCGCCGCCCCCCTCAAAGTCCTCACCATCGGCAACAGCTTCACCCGCAACGCCACCAAATACCTCAAACCCCTCGCAGCCGAAGGCGGCCACGAACTCCTCCACAGCTCCGTCATCGTCGGCGGCTCTTCCCTCGAACTCCACGCCAACCGCGCCCGCGCCCACGCCAAGGACCCCGCCGACAAAAAAGGCCTCTACGACAACGGAAAATCCCTTCTCGACTACCTCCGCGCCGAAAAATGGGACATCGTCACCATCCAGCAAGTCAGCATCAAGAGCCACAACCCCGCCACTTACCAACCCCACGCCGACTACCTCGCCGAGCTCATCCGCCGCGAAGCTCCCACCGCCCGCCTCCTCTGGCACCAAACCTGGGCCTACCGCGTGGACGACCCCCGTTTCCGTCCCGGCAAAAAAGCCAGGGAAGGCGAACCCACGACCCAAGCCGAGATGTTCGAGGGCCTGCAAGCCGCCTACTACGCCATTGCCCGCCATCAAAAAGCCGGCCTCATCCCTTCCGGAAACGCCCTCTACCTCGCCGACACCCACCCGGAATGGGGATACCAGCCTGATCCCGACTTCGATCCAAAATCGGCCACCCATCCCGCCAAACCAAAGCAAAAACACTCCCTCCACGTCGGCTGGAAATGGCAGAAAAAAGGCGACCAGCATCAGCTGCGCATGGACGGCCACCACGCCAACCAAGCCGGTGAATACCTCGGCTCCTGCGTCTTCTACGAACGCCTCTTCAAAGCCGACGTCCGCCAACTCAGCCACGTCCCCAAAGGCCTCGACCCCGCCCACGCCCGCTTCCTGCGCGAGACCGCCCACCAAGCCGTCACCGACCTCCCCGCCGACCTCAAATAAGCCTCCCTCACCCCTTGGCATTCTAGGTGGCGACGACCCGGGATTGACCGGACGCATGAATTGAGTAAGTTAAGGGCATGATCATGAAATCCGTTTCTGCCCATTTTGACGGTGAGCAGGTTCTTTTCGACGAGGACATCACCATTCCTCCCAACGCACGACTCCTGGTCACCATCATGGAACAAAGCGATGGTGAGCGAACGGATTTCCATCAACTCGCGAGTCAAGCCTTTGCCGACTCCTATGACGAGACAGAAGTCGAGTACACGGAAGCTGATTTGGCCCCATGAGTCCTGGCTGGATCATTCTAGCTGCCGTTCAACAGTCCGACGGCCAGCTCAAACGTCGCCCTGCGCTTGTCTTAAAAGAAATGCCGCCCTATGGCGACCTCCTGATCTGTGCCATCAGCTCGCAGTTACGTCACGAAGTGACTGGCTTTGACGAACTCATCAGGCAGAGCGATCCGGACTTCCCGGAATCCGGCCTCAAAGTAGACTCGCTCATCCGACTCGGCCTTCTTGCTACCATTCCCACCTCGGCTGTTCTCGGTCGGCTGGGCAATCTTTCTCCCGTCCGGCACTCGACTCTCCTCTCTCGCCTCGCCCACGAGCTTGACCCGGCTTCCTAGCTCTGGCATCTCTCGCCTCTCAATAGAGTCGGCACCTCGTTTCCGCAGCGTGCCGCTCTTGATCTCGACCGCACCATGACCCTGGCTCAGTTCTTCCGCGCTCTTTGCGCCCTCACTTCCGTCCTCCTTTTCGCCACCGCTGCCCGCGCTGATGTCACGGCAGCCAGCGGCGTGAACATCCATTTCACCCACCCGCGGGCGGGCGAGATGGAGATGCTGCAAGCGGCCGGCTTCAAGCACATCCGCATGGACTTCACCTGGGCTCATACCGAGAAGGAGAAAGGCCGCTACGATTTTTCCGCCTACGAGCACCTCACCCGCCAGCTCGAAGCGCACGGGATGACGCCCTATTACATCCTCGACTACGCCAACCCGCATTACGAGAGCCACCGCTCGATCCGCACGCAGGCGGGACGTGATGCCTTCACGGCTTGGGCGCTGGCCGTCGTCGGGAAATTCCAAGGCCGCGGCATCCGCTGGGAAATCTGGAACGAGCCGAACGGCAGCGGCTTCTGGCAACCCCGCGCCGACGTCAGGGAATACACCGCCCTCGCCCTGCAAGTCTCCCGCGCCCTCAAAGAAAAATTCCCCGCCGAAGACCTCTGCGGCCCCGCCACCGCCCACATTGACATGACTTTCCTCGCCCATTGTTTCGAGGCCGGACTGCTTGAATACTGGGACGCCGTGAGCGTTCACCCCTACCGTCAGGACGGCCCGGAAAGCGCCGGACCAGAGATCACCCGCCTCCGCCAACTCATCGCCCGACACGCGCCCGCCGGAAAAACAATCGAAGTCCTCTCCGGCGAGTGGGGCTATTCCTCGGCTTGGTTCCAACACGACGCCAAGAGCCAGGGTCGCCTCCTCGCCCGCCAATGGCTCGTCAATGCCGCCCGTCGCCTCCCCGTTTCCATCTGGTATGACTGGCACGACGACGGCCCCGACCCGCAAGAGGCCGAGCACAATTTCGGCACCGTCAGACACCCCTACCGCGCGGACCAGAAGCCCGTTTACGAAGCAAAACCAGCCTATCACGCCGCCCGGACCTTCAATCAAATCCTCGCCGGCCACCACTACAGCAAGCGCCTCTCCCTCGGCCACAGCGACCACTACGCCCTCCTCTTCCAAAAAGGCGAAGAGAGCGTTCTCGCCCTGTGGACGACCCGTCACCAGCCCGCTGCCATCTCCCTTCCCGCCACCAGCGCGCCCACCCGTCAGCTCAGCCATCTCGGCCGGGAACTCCCGCTGCCCGCGCTTGAAAACGACACGCTCGCGCTCACTCTCAGCGATGATCCGATCTACCTCACCTTCCCCGCCGGGGCGCAGGCGTTCCAGGAACTCCCCGCCGCCCTCGACATCCACCTCAGTCTCGCCCCCGCCCAGCACGGCAAAATCCTCGCCACTCTTGAGAATTTCTCCGACGCCCGTTTCGAGGCCACCCTCCAGCTCGAAAGTCGCGGCGGACTCGCCCTCAGCGCAACAAGCCAAAAAATCACCCTCCCCGCGCCCGGCGAGACCAGTACCATCGCCTTTCCTCTGAGCTCCGACCCCGCCAGCGCCTACACCATCAGCGCCCGGCTCGACCACGGTGGCCATACCCACGCCTCCGCCCACCCGCGCCGCTACGCCCCGCCGCTGCACGCTCCCGCCACCCCACTGCGACTCCACAGCGAAGGCGATGCCGACACTGCCGCCGAATTTCACCTCGCCGCCGGAGCCGACACTGCCGGGCTCCCCGCCGGCGCCCTTCCCGCCTGGGAACTCGATTACCGCTTTGAAGCCGGC
>JBNNED010000049.1:0-12429 GCA_050285825.1 Verrucomicrobiales bacterium
GGCCGACCGCATGCTCGACATGGGCTTCCGGGAGGAAATGGAAGACCTCCTGGGCGGCCTGCCGGAAGATCGGCAAACTTTGTTTTTCTCGGCCACGATGAACCGTGGAGTGCGCAAGTTCATCGACAACTTCGGGCATGACCCGCGGACGATCGAAATTGCCCGCAAGACTTTGACGGTCGAGGCCATTGAGCAAGTCAGCTACGAAGTGCGCAACCGCTCGCGCGTCGAGCTGCTCTCGCGTCTCCTCGACATGGATCAGCCGCGTTTGGCCATCGTTTTCTGCAACACGCGACGGGTCGTCGATGAAGTTACGGAAGTTCTTTTGGCGCGGGGTTACGCCGCCGATCGCCTGCATGGCGACATTTCTCAAATGCAGCGCGAACGCACTCTCGGGCGCTTTCGGGAAGGGAAGGTGGAAGTTCTTGTGGCCACGGACGTGGCGGCGCGGGGGATTGATATCGAGGAAATCGACCTGGTCGTGAACCACGATCTGCCGCAGGACCCCGAAGATTACGTCCATCGGATCGGGCGCACGGGCCGGGCCGGGCGGACGGGGCGGGCGGTGACTTTTGTTTACGGGCGGGACGTTTACCGTTTGCAGAATATCGAGCGCTTCACCAAGCAGCGCATCCCGCGCGGGCGCATCCCTTCGCTGGAAGAAGTGCAGGGGAAATTGGTCGACCAGCTCTTCGAGAAGGTCAAAGGGCGCCTGGAAGCAGGCGGCTGGAAGGACTTCACGCCGCAGGTTGATCGCTTGTTGGATCAGGGGCACACCGCGACGGATATTTCGAGCGTCTTGTTCGGGCTCCTGCGTGAGGAATCCTTGTCGGACGGCAACGAGATCATCGAAGATCGCCCGCAACGTAAAGAGCGTCCGGAGCGGGAGCCGCGCGAGGATGGCGAGGAGCGCCCGCGCAAGAAAAGCCGCCGGGATTTCGCGGAGAGCGAGGGCGAAGAGGGCATGGTGCGCTTGTTCATGAACGTGGGCAAGGTGCTCGGAGTGCAGCCGAAGGACATCGCGGGCGTGCTTTATAATGAAGCGAAGCTGCCCCAGGGCTCGGTCGGGCGCATTCAGCTCTATCCGAAGCATTCCCTGATCGAAGTGAGGGAAGAGGTCGCGGATCAGGCCATCGCCATTGCCGAAAATGCGTGGATTTGCGGGAAGGGCTTCCGCATGGATTACGACCGTCCGATGGGCGAGCGACCCGACAGGGAAGAGGGCGAGCGTCGCGGTGGCGGCGGTCGGGGGAAGGGGCGTTTTGTAAAAAACCGTCGGGATGACGGGGAGGAAAGAGGTGACCGCCGGGGGGGCGGAGCGCGTTTCGGCGGCGGCAAGGGCTTCGGGGGGCCGAAAGGCGGCGGCAAAGGCGGTCCGGGAAAACGCCCGCAAATGCCGAAAGGGAAGTTCAAAAAAGGGAAGAAAAAGCCCTGAGCGGACTCCCGGCAGACCCGCCGGACAAGTTTTTTACGGAGCGTAATCCATCATGAGGCTTGAGCTGGCGGGGATGTGTATGACACCTTTTTTGATTTTCGTTGTCAGTGGCTCAGCCGAGTGCTAGGTAAGGTCGTCTCGCAGCCTCCGGGCGGTTGAGACGAGAAACGTGAATTGATTGTGGGATTTTTTGATGCATTCAAACGTTGGCGCCTCGTCAGGCAGGGGCTGTCCACGGGACAGAAACGCCGGACGCGAAGCGAGCAGCAGGTCGCGAGCTCGCTGGATCGCTGCCTGTGGCTGCGGGTGGTCATCATGCTGGGCTTCACGGCCGGCCTGGGCTTTTTGGTGTGGACAGGCGTCGAGCAGTCGACCTTCGCCCAAGAGCCGCTTGAGGGCTTGCTCGTCACCGTGGTGCTCGTCGTGGCGGCATTTTCGATTTTCAATCTGAACCACGCGCAGACGCAGGACCGGAACGGACGCCTGTTTCTGATTTTCGGGGGGATTTTGTTTCACCTGTGGCTGACGCGCCTCGTCGGGATGGTCGTGGATGGCTCGAATCTGGCGGTGGATTACAAATTTCTGCTCATGCCGATGGCTCTGGCTCCGATGGTGCATTCCGTCTTGCTGAGCCCGCGGGCGGGAGTTTTCTCGGCGGTCTTTGTCAGCCTCTTCGGCACTCTCATGATGCCGGTGGGAGAGGAGCTGATCTACCTGTGTGTGAGCATGATGTCGGGTCTGACGGCGGTTTACGCGACCGAGCAGGTGCGCAAGCGGGGCCGCCTGTTGCGCGCCGGCTTGTATGTCGGGGCGATGGCTCTGTTGCTGGATCTGGTCTTCGGGAAAATCGGGGTCGAATTGTTCGGTTCCTGGCAGGCTGTTGATTGGCGGGCGACCGGTGGACGGGCTTTGGCGGCCTTCGGTTCGGGGATTTTTACGGGCATGCTGGTGAGCGGGATTTTGCCGGCTCTCGAAGGCGTCTTTCGCCTCACGACGAATATCACCTGGCTGGAACTCAGTGACTTGAATCACCCCTTGTTGCGCCAGATGCAGCTCGAAGCGCCCGGGACTTTCCACCACAGCCTGGTCGTCGCGTCTCTGGCAGAGGCGGCGGCGGAAGCGATCGGGGCGCAGTCGCTAATGTGTCGGGTGTGTGCTTATTTCCACGACATCGGGAAGCTGAAAAAGCCGGAGTATTTCATTGAAAACCAAGGAGAACACAACCCGCACGACGCGCTGACGCCGACGATGAGCGCCTTGATCATCGTGGCGCACGTCAAGGACGGGGTTGATCTCGCTCTCAAACACAAGCTGAACGAGCGCATCATCGAAGTCATTCAGGAACACCACGGCGACTCGCTGGTTTACTATTTCTACCGCCGGGCTCTCGAAAAAGCGGAGGCGGCGGCCGAGAAGAGCGGGAATGACGACGTGCCGAAGGTCGATGAAAAGAGCTTCCGTTATCCAGGCCCGACGCCGCGGAGTCGCGAGAGTGGCATCATTTCTCTGGCCGATGCCGTGGAGAGTGCTTCGCGGACGATCAAGAAGCCGACGCCGGCCAAGATCAAGGCCCTGATCGACGAGATCGTGCTCAATCGCCTCAAGACGGGACAGCTCGACGAATGCGGTTTGACGATGATGGAGATCACGACGGTGAAGCGGGTTTTTGCGAAGACGCTGCGCAGCATGCTGCACGCCCGCATTGATTATCCGAAAGAAGAGGGCGGCAATGAGGCCGGTTCCGATCTGGGTCGCCAGACGGAGGGCGGGAAAAATGTCGTTCCGGAAGAAGAGGTGGAAAAGGCGCGGCGCCTGCGGGCTCTCGGTAACTGACGATGAAAGTGCGGATCGACTTGGTGAACCGGCAGGAGGTGCGGGACTTGCCGGAGGCGCTGCTGCGGGACTTGCGGGCGGCTTTGCAGGAAGTGGCGGATCTTCTGGCCGCCGAAGGAAAGGGCGTCTTGCCGGAGCTGGAAGAGGTCGTGGTGAGCCTGGTGGATGACGTCGACATGGCGCGGGTTCATGGCGAGTTCATGGCGGATCCGACGACGACGGATGTCATCACTTTCGAGCACGGGGAGTTGCTGCTGGGGGTGGAGGTGGCGGAGCGGCAGGGGCCGGAATACGGAAATTCCTGCGAGCGCGAGTTGTTCCTTTATGGCATCCACGGGCTGCTCCATTTGGCCGCTTACGACGATATTCGCGAGGAGGACCGGGAGAAAATGTGGGCGCGACAGGAAAAGATTCTTAGTGACTACGCGGAAAATTGGCCGTCATTTCGCCAAATGTGAAATTTTTTTTCCGCTGCATTGACATGAGCGCAGCTCTTGGACAGAGTGCTCTCATGCTGAAAGACTCTACTCTGAGTCCTTTATAACGAGATTTAGTCACTGTGTATTCGAACGAAGATTATTTACTGGAGTTGTTGGTTGAGGCGGGTCAATTGAGCGCGGATCAGCTGGAAAACGCCCGAACCCAGACGGGTGGGGAGAATGTCGTCGCCCAATTGCTGAGCAATGGGGATGTCACGGAAAAAGTGATCGCGCAGGTGTCCGCCGCCAGCGCGGGGGCGGAGTTTTTCGACATCCAGAAGGAGATTCTCGACCCGGACATCGCCCAGATGATGAAGCCGGAAGACGCCAAGCGTTTCCGCGCCTTTCCGGTGGCTTACGACGGGGCTTACATGACGGTTGTGGTTTCGGACATCCTTGATTTTGAGGTGCTGGACTCGCTGCCGCACGTTCTCGGACATGAGGTGAACTTCGTGGCGGGGGCACCGAGCGCGATCACTGAGCAGCTCAAGAAATTCTATGGCTCCCAAGGGGTTAAGGACGATGCCGCCGAAGGTTTCACCGTCGTCGGGGGCGATGGCGAGGAGACCGAGACGGAGGACGCGCCCGTCATCCGCATGGTTTCGCAATTGCTGGTGGACGCCTTCAAGATGCGGGCCAGTGACATTCACATCGAGCCGATGGAGACGAGTTTGCGCGTGCGCAACCGCGTGGATGGCAAGTTGGTCGAGGTCGACCAGCACCCGAAGAAGCTTTTGCCCGCGATCATCGCGCGTTTGAAGGTCATGAGCGGCAGCATGAGCATCGCGGAGAAGCGCTTGCCGCAGGACGGCCGGATTCAGCTCAAGATGGGCGGCAAGGAGGTCGATTTGCGGGTGTCTTCGGTGCCGAGTAACCACGGGGAGAGCATCGTCATGCGGATTTTGGACAAGTCCGCTCTCTCGCTGGGTCTGCCTCAGCTCGGTTTTCTTTCAGACGACCAGGAATCTTTCCGCAAGCTCATTGGCTTGCCTGACGGGATCATTCTCGTGACGGGCCCGACGGGTTCCGGTAAGACGACGACGCTTTACGGCTGCCTGAACGAGATCAACAAGCCGGACCGCAAGATCATCACGGTGGAGGATCCGGTGGAATACGAAATGTCAGGCATCAACCAGGTCATGGTGAAGACCGACATCGGGATGACCTTCGCCGCCGCTCTGCGCGCGATGCTGCGCCAGGCCCCGAACATCATCATGGTGGGGGAGATCCGGGATGCCGAAACGGCGACGATCGCGATCAACGCCGCTCTGACGGGTCACTTGGTTTTCTCGACTCTGCACACCAACGACGCCCCGAGTGCGGTGGCTCGTCTCGCCGATATCGGGATCAAGCGCTTCCTCATCGCCTCGGCGGTGCGGGCGATTCTGGCTCAGCGGCTGGTGCGGAAATTGTGCGATAAGTGCAAGGTGACGGCCGACTTGAGTGAGAAAGAGATGCGGACCTTGAACATCGACGCCAGTCAGTTGGCGACGGGGAATATCATGGGGCCGGGCGGTTGTGATAACTGCCGCGATCTGGGTTACCGGGGTCGGATGGGGATTTTCGAACTCCTGCAGATCGATGACGAAGTGCGTCACATGATCAACCAGGATTTGAGCTCGCCCCAGCTGCGCAAGCGGGCCCGCGAGCTGGGCATGCGGACCTTGCGGGAGGACGGGATTCGGAAAGTCCTCAACGGGCTGACTTCCGCCCAGGAAGTGATCGGCGTCACCATGGCGGATGCGGACTAAACGAGAGGCGAACACCCGAACGTAGAAGATTTTATGGACAATCAGCAACTCATTGAACTTTTCATCAATCGCGGCTTCATCGACTCCTCGCTGGGGAGTGATGTCCTGGCGGAAGTGGATCACAGCGGCAAGGAAGCGGCGGAAATTCTCGCCGACTACCAGGTCATCAGCCACAAGGATGATGTCTGGCCGGTCATCGCTTCGGAACTGGGCGCGGAGATGGTCGATTTGACCGATTTCGAGCCGCCCGAGGCTTTGCTTTCCCTGATCCCGGCCGGCATGGCGCGGGTGCACGGGGCCTTCCCCGTGGGATACGGAGACGAGGGACTTTCCGTCGTGCTCGTCGACCCGATGAACCCGCAGACGCTGGAAGATTTGCGCTTCGCCACCGGTCAGGAGATCAATCTCTACATCGCGCCGGATCACGTCGTTGAAGAAAAAATCAACGAATGCTACGGCGGCGAGGAGAAGGCGATGAACGATCTCCTGGCGCAGCTCGACAGCGGTTTCGGAGCGGGCAACGATCAGGATCTTGAAAACGAGGCCAACGCGGCACCGATCATTCGCTATGTGGATCTTGTTCTCTATCAAGCGATTAAAGCCAAGGCCTCGGACATTCACTTCGAGCCCTTCGAAAAGGAATTCAAGATCCGCTACCGCGTCGATGGGGCCCTTTACGAGATGGCTCCCCCGCCGCCGCACCTCGCCCTGCCCATTCTTTCACGGGTGAAGGTCATGTCGAACATGAACATCGCCGAGCGCCGCGTGCCGCAGGACGGTCGGATTGTGAAGCAGATCGGCGAGAAGCAAGTGGACATGCGGGTTTCCTCGCTGCCGACCCAACACGGGGAATCGGTGGTGCTTCGGGTTCTCGACCGCAGTTCGGTCAACCTCGATCTCGATGCACTGGGTCTGCCGCCGCACGTCCACGAATATGTCCAGGACACGATCAAGTTGCCGAACGGGATTTTCATTGTGACCGGGCCGACCGGGGCGGGAAAAACGACGACTCTTTATGCGGCTCTCCGCGAGATCAACCAAGTTGATACCAAGATTCTCACGGCGGAAGATCCCGTGGAATATGACATCGACGGCATTGTCCAAATCCCCGTTCACGAGAGCATCGGGCTGACCTTCAGCCGCGTCCTGCGGGCTTTCCTACGTCAGGATCCCGACAAAATTCTCGTGGGGGAGATGCGGGACGTCGAGACTTCGCAAATTGCCATTCAGGCCTCACTCACGGGGCACTTGGTGCTCTCCACCCTGCACACGAACGACGCGGCCGGTGCGGTCACGCGTTTGATCGACATGGGGACCGAGCCCTTCCTCGTCGCGGCTTCACTCGAAGGAATTCTCGCCCAGCGTCTGGTGCGCACGATCTGCGAGGAGTGCAAAGCGGCCTTCGAGCCGAGCGAGGCCATTCTCACGCAGCTCGGGGTTTCTCCTCACGAGCTGGGCGACAAGAGCTTCTACACCGGACGCGGCTGTAAGACCTGCGGCGACTCCGGCTTCAAAGGCCGGGCCGGACTTTACGAACTGCTGGACGTCACCGACCCCATTCGGGAGCTCGTTATCGAGCGGGCGCCGACGGTGGTCATCAAACAGAAAGCGATCGAGCTGGGAATGACGACTCTGCGGGAGGACGGATTACGAAATATTTACGATGGCCGGACAACGATTGAAGAAGTTCTCAAATACACCTGATTATTTCGCGATTTGCCGAAAAATCAGATTCCCAAAAAAAATCCACACACTAAGATCACAGTAACACACACGCAATTATGGCAAACTTCCAATACATCGCCCTTGATGCCAAGGGTGAGCAAACAACGGGTGTCGTTCAGGCCGGCACGGAAGCAGAAGCAATCTCCCAGCTGCGGGGGCAAGGACTTTACCCGACGCAGGTCGTGGAAGAAGGCAAAGGCTCCCTCGCCGGAGGAAGCAAGGGCAAGAAACCGAAAAGCAAAGGCCGCACGAAAGGAAAACCCGTGCGCGGCGGGGGCAAAGTGAAGCCCAAGGTGCTCATGATTTTCACCCGCCAGTTGGCCACCCTGATCGATTCCGGTCTGCCCTTGTTGCGCGGTCTCACCGTTCTGGGCAAGCAGGAGCCGAACCCCGTGCTGAAGCAGACCATCAACCAGCTCGCGGACTCCGTGCAGAGCGGCTCGACCTTCTCGGAAAGCCTCGCCCAGCACCCGAAAATCTTCAACAAGCTCTACGTCAACATGGTCAAGGCCGGTGAGCTCGGTGGTGTTCTCGAAGTCGTCCTCAACCGTCTCGCCGAATACCAGGAGAAGGCGCACAAGCTGAAAAACAAGATCGTCTCGGCCATGGTTTACCCGGTCATCGTGCTTTTCATTGCAGTCGCGATTTTGACCTTCCTCATGATGTTCATCGTGCCGAAGTTCAAAGAGATGTTCGCAGACATGCAGGGCGGTGAGCTGCCCCTGATCTCCCGCGTGGTCTTCAACTTCTCGGAATGGATGCTCTCAAACCCGATGATCCTCCCGAACGGGGTGATTATCTTCGTCATTCTGGGTCTCGCCTGGATGGGTATTTCCGCCTGGGGTCGCTCGGCCGGGGGACGGAAGATTCTCGATGGCCTCAAATTGCGACTCCCGGTCTTCGGTGATTTGCAGCGCAAGAGCGCCATTTCCCGCTTCAGCCGGACCTTGGGAACGCTCGTCACCTCCGGTGTCCCCATTCTGCAGGCTCTCAATATTACCCGCGATACCGCCGGTAACGTGGTCATTTCCAAAGCGGTCGAGCAAGTTCACGATGCGGTGAAAGAAGGGGAGTCGATCGTGACGCCTCTGCAAGCCAGCGGCATTTTCCCCTCGATGGTGATCAGTATGGTCGACGTCGGTGAGGAAACGGGTCAACTGCCCGAAATGCTTTTGAAAATCGCGGATGTCTATGACGATGAAGTGGATAACTCCGTCACGGCGCTGACTTCCGTCCTTGAGCCGATCATGATTGTCTTCCTCGCCGTCGTGGTGGGAACGATTGTATTTGCATTGTTCTTACCATTGATTAAAGTGATTCAGACCATGCAGGGTGGTTGATGCTTCCCGGAAGGGCGCTTTCCCTCCCCCTCATGCGCCCAACCAGAGCACTCCAACGATATTATGAAAACACAACATCAGACTTCCCTGCAGACTTCCCTGCAGGCTTCGCGTCGTCCTGGTTTCACCTTGGTGGAACTCCTGACGGTGGTGGCGATCATCCTCATTCTCGCCGCCATCGCGGTCAATGGCATTGGTGCTTTCCAGAAGACCCAGGCCAAGAAAACAACCGAAGCCCGAATCAAGTTTGTCGAAACCAAGCTGGAAGAATACAAACTGGATAACGGCAAATACCCGCTCGCGGCCGATTTCGGCACTGCTGCTACCGATGGTGGTGCCAGCAGCAGCCAGACCATCGGAGTGGCGCTTTCCGGACGTGGTTCGAATGGTAATATCGACACGAGCCGCGAGGTGTATTGGGCCGACCTGAATCCGGATAACGGCAAGGGGATCGTCAGCGATGACATGCAGATTCTCGATGCCTATGGCTATGGTCTTCGTTACCGGACGGCGGATAGCCCGAATGCCATCAACCCGGATTTCGATCTCTGGTCGGTCGGGGCGGACGGAGTGACCAACTTGGGTAACCCGGATCACTCCCAGAACGAAGATGATCATACAAATTATTGATATGCGCTTCCCCTGAGGGGCAAAGCATGTTCTAACCACGGCGGAGCAAGGAGCTCCGCCTTCTCTCTCTTTACAGATGTCAAATAAACCAGTCAGAAAACGGACTTCAAAAAAAGCCGCCCGCAAAGCCCCCGCAGCAAAAGAGGGCGAGGCCGCAGTTGAAGTGAACGAAGCACCAGTTTCCCCGGAAAACACGGAAGTCGAAAAAAGCGGCACCGCGGATCAAAGCCCGGCCGAGCAGAATCAAGCGACCGAGAAAAAAGCCGAAAAAGCGGAGAGTTCCGCGAGCGAGGCTCAGGAACGGAGTGGACCGGTGACGGTCGTCCGTGATGCCCGCACCAACGTGCCCCCCGAAGAAAAAGAAGGGAAAGAAGCGGCGAAGGGTGAAGAAAAATCCGGAGAAGACGCCGGCGGCGGCTTCGATGTCGTTGTGGAAGAAGCCCCGAAAGGTGCGGCCAAAGACGGCGATGAGGCCAAAGCCAAAAATGAGGGCGGCAAGGAAGACTCCGGCGACGGCAAAGACCAAAAAGACGGAGCCAAAGCGAAAGATCAGAACGACGGCAATGATCGTCGTGGTCGCGGTAAAGGCGGCCGTCGGGGAGGTCGCGGTGGCGAGACCCAGGAAGGCGATCGCCAGCGTGGTGAGCAGAAGCGGGAGGAAGTGCCCGTCGATGCGGAGCGCTTGAAGGCCATGGCTTGGGAAATTTACCGCTCGGAAGTCTGCGAAGAAGGGCTCGCCCTGCTCGATCCGCGCGGAATGCGTGATTTCGCCCGCAACAGCTTCAAAGCCGCCCGCGTCTTCCTCGAAGAAGAAGGCCGCCTTTGATTCCGACAAACTCTCAACCCGCCCGCTCTTTGTGGGCTCCGCGTCGCGTGACGATGCCGGGGCTCTGAGGGCGGGCGTTTTTTTATTCAGGGGCTGCGATTTCTTCCTGTCAGCAAGTCGCGCGGACTGGGGCCGACCGGGGAGTCGATGAGTGCGAAGTGCGACCCTGCTATCGCTCAGGCCGGGGTGAGGTTCACCGCGCAGTGTTTGTAACTGGGTTGGCGGGAGTGGGGATCGAAGGAAGAATTGGTGAGGCGGTTCGCCCGGGCGTAGTGCATGGGCATGAAGACCTGGCCGGGCTGCACGGCAATGGTGACGTAGGCAGTGGCGCACACGGTGGCGCGTGAGGAGCTGATGGTGACGGGATCGCCGCTGCTGAGGGCGAGTTTTTCGGCGTCGGAGGGATGGATTTCCACGTAGATCACTTCCGGATAGAGCTTGCGGAGGACGGCGGATTTTTTCGTCCGCGTCTGGGTGTGCCACTGGGCGGAGGTGCCGCGTCCGGTGAGGAGAATGAATGGGAAGGCCTCGCTGGTGGGCTCGGCGACGGGCGTGGGGTCGGCAAAGAGAAATTTGGCGCGTCCGTCCGCGTGGTAGAATTTACCGTCGGCGAAGAGACGGCGTTGGTTATCTTTTGCCAGATCCGCAAGGTCTTCCGCTTTGCAGGGCCACTGGATGCCGCCGTGCTCATCGAGGAGGCGGTAGTCGGCGATGCCGGAGAAGTCGCAAGGCTGGTCTGCGCTGAGAGTGGCGAGGAGTTTGAAGACGTTTTCCGGGCTGGACCAGCGCCGGAAGAGGTCGGCACAGCCCCAGTAGCGGGCGATGAGACGGAAAATGTTGAAGTCGGAGAGGGCTTGGCCAGGAGCGAGGGAGACTTTTTTGACGGGGCCGATGCGGCGTTCGGAATTGATAAAAACGCCGTCTTTTTCGCCCCACGCGGCGGCGGGGAGGAGGAGATCGGCCTGAGCGGCGCTCTCGGTGGTGGCGTACATGTCCTGGACGACGAGAAAATCGAGCTTCTCCATGGCCGCGCGGTAGCGGTCCTGGTTGATCCAGGAATGGGCGCCGTTGGTGGCGATGACCCAGAGGGCTTTGATTTTTCCGTCTTCGATGCCTTCGATGATCTGGTCGTAGGCCCAACTGGCTTCTCTGGGGATGCGTTCTTCGTCGATTTCGAGGATGTCGGCGACTTTGCGGCGGTGGGCGGGGTTGGCAAAGTCGTGACCACCGAGGAGGTTCGTCGTGTTTGAGAAGAGGCGGGAACCCATGGCATTGCACTGGCCGGTGATCGAGTTCGCTCCCGTGCCGGGTCGCCCGATATTGCCCGTCATGAGGGCGAGGTTGATGATGGCTTGGGCGGTGCGGACGGCTTCGTGGCCTTGGTTGACGCCCATCGTCCACCAGAAGGAGACGCGTTTTCCCTGATGGATCGTTTCGGCGAGTTTGTGGAGTTGCTCGGCGGGGATGCCGCTTTCTTGGGCGACCCGTTCGGGCGTGAATTTTTCGACATGCGCGGCGAAGTCCTCGAAGTCGCTGGTGTGCTGTCTGATGAACTCGCGGTCGATCCAACCTTTGGCGATAAGGAGGTGGGCGAGTCCGTAAAAGAAGACGAGGTCGGATTTTGGCGCGATCGGATAATGCTGGGTCGCGGCGACGGCCGTTTCGGTACGGCGGGGATCGATGACGATGATCTCCGGCTCGTTCCGGTTGCGCTCGATGCGCTGCCACATGATGGGGTGGGCGATGCAGAGATTGGAACCGATGAGGATGATGGTGTCGGATTCCTCGAAATCCTGGTAGGTGTAGGGAGGGGCGTCGAAGCCGAAACTTTGTTTGTAAGCGACGACCGCCGTGGCCATGCACTGGCGGGTGTTGCCGTCGCCGTGGAGGATGCCCATGCCGAATTTGGCGAGTGCGCCGAGGAAGGCCATTTCTTCGGCCACGATCTGGCCGGTGCTGAGGAAGGCGACGGATTCCGGGCCGTGCGCCTGCTGGATCATTTTGATTTTATCACAGAAATGGATCATGGCCTCGTCCCAGTCGAGCTCCTCGAAGCTCCCTCCGCGCTGGCGGCGGACGAGGGGGGTGGTGGCGCGGTCGGGGGCGGCGAGCGGGGTGAGGGCTTCCCAGCCTTTCGGGCAGGCCATGCCGATGTTGACGGGGTAGCTGGTGGCGGGCGAGAGATTGACGGCCCGGCCTTCACGCAGGTGGACGTTGAGGCCGCAGCCGGTCGAGCAGAAGCCGCAGACAACAGTGGTGGTGGCGTCGGGTTGGCTTTTGGCGGGAACTTGTCCGAGGCCGAAATCGCCGGGCTTTCTGACGAGCTGATCGGTTTTCGGACCGTCCCACTGGCGGATGGGAGGGAGGGCGCTTTTGAGTTTTTCGATGCCGGGGGTCATGGTTTGAGGCT
>JBNNED010000050.1:0-3386 GCA_050285825.1 Verrucomicrobiales bacterium
CCATCACATATTGAAAAATCCATTGTACCAGAGAGTTTTGCGAGTTGGTATCATTCATCATCATCGGAGTGGTCGAGCCAGTTGCGTTGGCGGGTTTTACGGCGTTCTTTGCGGTGTTGGATTTGGCGGAGTTGTTTGGGGCTGAGGGGTTTCTCGGCGGCCACGGGCGCGCGACCAGCCATCAGGCAGCCTCTGGGGGAGATTTTCGCAAGATTTTCGGCCAGCGCGAATTCTCTGATTTGCGCAGTCACCGTTTCGGCGTTTTTGTAGGCCACGGGGGTTTCGCTGAGATCGGCCTGCCCGAGATACCAGCGCAGGGAAAGACCGGCGGTGGCTTCCGCGATGGCGTGTGTGACTTTGTCCGCGCTGAGATCGCCGAGTTTGTTGCGGTATGTTTTGAGGAGGGCCCTCCGGGAAAGATTCCGGCCCGCGCCGTGAGGGGCGAAAGAAGAGAATGTTTCCTGATTTCCGCCGGCGACGAGGAGGATGGGTTCGACCATGTTGAGGGGAATGAAGCCCAGAAGCGGGCGTCCCTCCGGATCATGCCAGGCGGGCGTGGCGCCCTTCCCGTGGAGGTAATTCCGGTCCCGTTTCCAGACGAAATTGTGCTCGTTGCCGAGTCGGGCGATGTTGCGGGAGCCGACTTTATCGAGAAAACCATCGTGGATGCAGTCGTGGTTGGCGCGCGTCCAGCGGGCGATGTATTGCAGCGCCTGCCAGTAATTTTCGCCCTCGGGGCTGTCCGCGTAGAGCCAAGCCGCCGCATCCGGGATGTCGCGCGCGTGTCGCCGCGTTTGTTTGATCGCAGCGTCGAGTCCCCGGGCAAAAACGGCGGCTCCGAGGGCGCGTGAGCCGTGGTGGGTGACGAGAACCCGGAGTTGTTCATGGCCGGAATCGTGGAGCTGCCGGGCGAGCTCCGGGTAGCCGAGAGAACTGAGTTTTTCGACCAAAGCGGGCAGGTGATCGACCTCGCCAAGGGAGGCGAAATGATTGCCATCACCTTGATCGGCGAGGTGAGCGCGCGCTTTCTCCTGCAAGCCTTTGAGGAAGGGATTTTTCCAAACTTCTTCTTCCGTCACCGGGTGGGTGGGTGGATCGGGGCGAGGGCCGGGCCCGAAGCGGGTGGCCTTTGCGAGCGCGTCGAGTTCCTCGTCGATGCTGAGTTCCGAGTGGTAAAAACTTGCGCGCAGCGAACAGCAAATATCGGCACTGTGAGCGGCGGGGATGAGGGCGTTCTCGGCGGTGATGACGGAGCCGACGGGCATGGAGGCGGATTCGCTCCCCGCCGGGCAGGCGTCGGGCATGAGAGCACCGGAGCTGATGACGGGGCAGCGGAGGAGCTCGTCCATACGGGCGAGAACACGCTGGAGGTTTTTTTCTTCGGTCGGCGTTTCGGCGCGGATGGCGAGGGCGAGGGGTGCGGGTTCATCGCGCATGCGGAGGGCGGCGTGCGCGTGGGGGAACTCACGACGGAGGAGTTTTTCGAGATATTTGGGGTCTTTGATGCCTTTTTGGCGGGAGATTTCCTCGGATCGAGCGAGGATGTGTTCGAGTTCGGGGCTGTCCTTCCAGCCGGCGGCCAGAAGGTCGGATTTGCGGAGTTTCATACGGAAAATGAATGTTTTTTTGAGGAAAATGGAGAGAGGTGCTTGGGTTGGGCCGGTCCGGACTACTTGCAGAAGTCGCGGGATCGGTGGCACGAAAATCCAAGCGCTTTGTCGGAGGAAGAGAGCCGAGATTTCCCAAGCTCGAGGGCGGGAAATTTCACGGCTCGTCGTCTTCCCGGAGATTCGAGGGAGTCGGGAGCGAGTTCATCCTCTTGAACCTGTCGGAATGGCAGGCAAGTCGGACGAGTGAAAAAATTATTGGCGCATGACGAGGGAGTTTTAGCAGCTGGCCCCCTTGCCGTCAAGAGCCGGGAAGGGCGATTTTTTGAATGGAAAAGGGGGCGGGTTTTCTCTTTGATGGCGGTATGAAGTGCAAGTTAATGGCGATTTTAGGGCTTTCCCTGGGCATGGCTCTGTCGGCGGAGCGGCCGAATGTGGTGATTATTTATGGAGATGATGTCGGTTATGGCGATGTCGGCGCTTATGGCTCGAAGCTGATTCCGACTCCGAACATCGATCGTCTCGCGGCGGAAGGGCTGCGTTTTACGGACGGGCATTGCTCGGCGGCGACTTGCACGCCATCGCGTTTTTCCCTGCTGACGGGCGTGTATGGCTTCCGCCACGGCGTGCGTATTTTGGCTCCCAACGCGCCGCTGACGATCCCGACAGACGTGCTGACCTTGCCGAAATTATTTCAAAAGGCCGGATACCGCACGGCGGTGGTCGGAAAATGGCACCTGGGGCTCGGCGCCAAGGGCCAGGCGGTGGATTGGAACGGCGAGGTGAAGCCCGGACCGCTCGAAATCGGCTTTGATTCGTCCTTCCTCCTGCCATCGACCAATGACCGCGTGCCCTGTGTCTATCTGCGCGATCACAAAGTGGTGAATCTCGATCCGGCGGACCCGCTTTTCGTCGGTCAAAAGCCGGAGGGCGTGGAGGCCACGACTTACCCGGACGGGAAGAAAAACCCGGAAGCGATGACTTATTATCCCTCGACTCACGGGCATAACGACTCGGTCATCAACGGCATCGGGCGCATCGGTTACATGTGGGGCGGGAAGGCGGCGCTCTGGGATGACGAGACGATGGCGGACGTTTTCGTGGACGAGGCCAGGAAGGTCATCGCGGCGCAAAAAGAGGCCGAAAAACCGCTCTTTCTCTATTTTTCCTCGCAGGACATCCACGTGCCGCGCGCTCCGCACCCGCGCTTCCAGGGAAAAACGACCCTCGGGAAGCGCGGCGACGCCATGGTGCAGTTCGACTGGTCCACGGGCGAAATCATGAAGGCGCTCGAGGAAAACGGCCTCGCCGAGAACACCATCGTCATCTTTTCTTCCGACAACGGCCCGGTTTATGACGATGGCTACAGGGACGGCACGACGGTGCACACCTCTACCTCGGAATCGGACGGCGGACACGACGGCTCGGGCCCGTTTCGCGGCGGAAAATACCAGATTTACGAGGGCGGCACGCGTGTGCCCTTCATCATCCGCTGGCCGGCTCGAATCGAACCCGGCGTCTCCGGCGCCCTGGTCAATCAGATCGATTTCTTAGCCTCCTTCGCCTCGCTCCTGGAAATCGAGCTGTCTCCCGACGAGGCGCGCGACAGTCGCGACACCCTTCCGGCCTTTTTGGGCAAAGACGAGCGCGGCCTGCCCTTCATGGTCGAGGAAGCGCGTGGTCTGGCTCTGCGGGAAGGCCCTTGGAAATTCATCGCTCCCGCCGGAAAGCGCAAAGCACCAGAGCTTTACCACCTCGGTGAGGACCCCGGCGAGGAAC
>JBNNED010000051.1:0-2710 GCA_050285825.1 Verrucomicrobiales bacterium
ACGCTTGAGAAACTGGAAGCTCAGCTCGAGGACATCATCCGCTGAATCACCGCGCCACTTCGTGACAAAATTGAGAAAATCCTCCTCTGCGGCTAATTAGCCTTGAGGCCGGAGGACAATCTTTCTAGCGTGCGCAAACCAGCACTTTCTGTGACTCAAACTCGGAACTCCAGCCCCAAAATCATCGGCATCATTCCCGCCCGCTGGGCCTCCAGCCGCTTCCCCGGCAAACCCCTCCACCCCCTCCTCGGCAAACCCCTTCTCCAGCACGTTTACGAGCGCGCCCGCCTTTGCCGGGAACTCGACGGGCTTCTCATCGCCACTGACGATCAACGGATTGCCACGCTTTGTGAAGAAATCGACGCCCCCTACGTCCTCACCCGCCCGGACCACCCGAGCGGCACCGACCGCCTCGCCGAAGCGGCCGAAAACAGCCCCGGCGCGAGCCACTTTCTCAACATCCAGGGAGACGAGCCACTCATCGATCCCGCCCTCATCGACACCCTCGCCCGCGAGCTCAAAAACGACCCCGGGCTGGAAATGGTCACCGCCGCCAGCCCGATCAAGGACGAGCAGCAGCTGAGCGATCCCAACATCGTCAAAGTCGTCCTGAACAAGAGCGGAGAAGCCCTCTACTTCTCGCGCAGCCCGCTACCCTACCGTCGCGAGGCCCACCCGGAGCTTCCCGGCTACCGCCACCTCGGTCTCTACGGCTACCGCGCCGATTTCCTCCGCCACTTCGTCAGCCTGCCGCCCTCCCCTCTGGAAATCACCGAAGGGCTCGAACAACTGCGCGCCCTCGAAGACGGCGCCCGCATCAAAGTCCTCCTCACCGAGCACGAAGCCATCGGGCTCGACACCCCCGCGCAAATCCCCTTCCTCGAATCTCTACTCCAAACCCAGCAACGCAACACCTAACACTCTCTCATCACCGTGAAATACATCTTCGTCACCGGAGGCGTCGTCTCCTCCCTCGGCAAAGGACTCGCCGCCGCCTCCATCGGCACCCTGCTCGAACACCGCGGCCTCAAGGTCATTCTCCAAAAATTCGACCCCTATCTGAACGTCGACCCCGGCACGATGTCGCCCTATCAGCACGGTGAAGTTTACGTCCTCGATGACGGCGCCGAGACCGACCTCGACCTCGGCCACTACGAGCGTTTCACCAGCTCCAACCTCACCCGCCTGAATTCCCTTTCCTCCGGACAGGTTTTCGAGGAGGTGATCAAAAAAGAACGCCGGGGCGACTACCTCGGCAAGACCGTCCAGTTCATCCCCCACGTCACCGACCAAATCAAAGAACGCCTCAACCAAGTCACGGAAAACAACCCCGACATCGACGTCATCATCACGGAAATCGGCGGCACCGTGGGCGACATCGAAGGTCACCTCTTCCTTGAAGCCCTGCGCCAGTTCTCCCTTGAAGTCGGACGCGAGCACGTCTGCTTCATCCACATGACCCTTCTCCCCCTCATCCGCGCCGCGGGCGAAATCAAGACCAAGCCCACCCAGCAATCAGTCGCCAAACTCCGCGAAATCGGTATCCAGCCCGACATCATCATCTGCCGCACCGAGCACGATCTCGACGAGGACAATCGCCGGAAAATCGCCATGTTCTGCAACGTGCAGGCGAAAAACGTCGTCGCTTTCCGCGATGTCAACCACACCATTTACGAATGCCCGCTCGACCTGCGGCGCGACAAAATCGACCGCCTCGTCACCGACACCCTCGGCATCGATTCCCCCACCCCGGCCTTGGAAGACTGGGAGAGCTTCGTCGACCGCATCATCAACCCGAAACACCACATCGACATCGCCGTCGTCGGCAAATACATCGAGCACCAAGACGCCTACAAGTCGATCTACGAGTCCCTTGTCATCGCCGGTTCCGCCCACGACACGAAGATCAACATCGTGCGCGTTGATGCCGAAGCGGTGGAAGAGAACGGCGCGGAGGAAATCATCGGCAAAGTCGATGGCATCCTCATCCCCGGAGGCTTCGGCGACCGCGGCACGGAAGGGAAAATCCTCACCGCGAAATACGCCCGTGAGCAAAAAATCCCCTTCTTCGGCATCTGCCTCGGTATGCAAATCGCCACCATCGAATTCGCCCGCCACGTCTGCGGACTCGAAGGCGCGAACTCCACCGAGTTCCAAAGCGACACCCCGCACCCCGTCATTTGCCTCCAGGAAGAGCAAAAAGGCCTGAAATCGCTGGGTGCGACGATGCGCCTCGGAGCCAACGAGTCACTCCTCATGGCTGGCACCCTCGCCGCCAAACTTTACGACGACGCCGAGACGATCACCGAACGCCACCGTCACCGTTATGAGTTTAACTCGGACTACCAGGAGCGCCTGAGCGAGGCCGGACTCGTCATTTCTTCCGTCTCCTCCAAGGAAGGGCTCGTGGAAATCATCGAAATCCCCGATCACCCTTACTACCTCGCCGCCCAGTTCCACCCGGAGTTCCTCTCCAAGCCGAACAAACCCCACCCGCTCTTCTCGGGCTTCATCGCCGCCAGCCTCACCCACCACCAGGGGCAAAGCCACTGAGGGTCGGCGAGTTTTGTGGGTGGGTGTTTAATACCAACTCGCAAAACTCTCTGGTATAATGGAATTTTTTTATAATGTTGTGGATAACAGGCTGCGCGTTGCCTGAAGAAGCTGGCCGTTTTTCGGTAAAATCGGCGTTGTTCGTTGCTTGTGGTGC
>JBNNED010000052.1:0-16897 GCA_050285825.1 Verrucomicrobiales bacterium
TCTGCGCTGATTCCGTCACCGAAGCCGCCGAGCTCATCAAAAACGCCAAGCGCCCCGTCATCCTCGCGGGCCAAGGCGCGATGATCGCCCGCGCTGACCAGGAGCTCATGCAGCTCGCCACGACCCTCGGCTGCCCCGTCACCAACACCCTCCTGGGCAAAGGCGTCTTCCCCGAAACGCACGAGCTTTCCCTCGGCATGTTGGGCATGCACGGCACGGCCTACGCCAACAAAGCGATGATCGAGGCCGACCTCATCCTCAATATCGGCTCGCGTTTTGACGACCGTATCATCGGGCAGCCCGATAAATTCGGGGCCCAGGCCAAGATCATCCACCTCGACATCGATCCCGCCGAGGCCAACAAGATGATCCGCCCGGACGTCATGATCATTGGCGACGCCAAAGCCGGCATCCAGGCCCTCAACCAGCAGCTCACCGAAGGACTCGACACCGGCGAGTGGCTCGCCAAACTCGACGGCTACAAGAAGAAATTCCCGCTCAGCTACCGCAAGCAAGGCGGCCTGCGCATGCAGCAGGTCATCGAGGAACTTTACCTCCAGACCGAGGGCCAGGCCATCGTCTCCACCGACGTCGGCCAGCATCAGATGTGGGCCGCGCAGTTCTACAAAAACAGCGAATCCTTCCACTGGCTTTCCAGCGGCGGCGCGGGCACGATGGGCTTCGGCTTCCCCGCGGCCATCGGCGCGCAACTCGCCTGCCCGGAGAAAACGGTCATCTCGATCTCCGGTGACGGCGGTTTCCAAATGACCCTCTTCGAACTCGCCACCGCAGCCATCCACAAGCTGCCGCTCAAGATCGTCGTCCTCAACAACCACTACCTCGGCATGGTCCGCCAGTGGCAGGAACTCTTCTTCGAGAACCGCGAATCGGGCGTGGACCTCATCGGCAACCCGGACTTCTGCAAACTGGCCGCCGCCTACGGCATTCCCTCCTTCAACATCAAGCGACCCGCCGACGTCTCCCGCAAGATCGAGGAAGCCCTGGCCTACAACGACGGCCCCTGCCTCATCCACGCCGAGTGCGTCAAGACCGAGAACGTCTTCCCGATGATCCCCGCCGGGGCCGCCCTCGAAGACATGCTCACCGAGCCGCCCAAAACGAAAATGGCCAAACCCACCGGCTCGACCTAAAGCGCGCAAGTTCCCAGTTGCCAGTGATCAGTTCCCAAGACTCGCTCACTGGCTCCTGCTTAAAACTTAACACCTTAAAACTTAACACTTCTTTTCATGAAAATCATCACCACCGACACCCCCGTGGAGGTCGCCCCGGAGCATTCCGGCGCCACCCACACCCTCTCCGTTTATGTCAACAACCAGCCCGGCGTCCTCATGCGCATCTGCCAGGTCTTCGCCCGGCGCGGGTATAATATCGACTCCCTCGTCGTCTCCCAAGGGCGCGGTGGGGAGTTCTCCCGCATGACCATCGGCATCTCCGGTGACCCCAGCGGCCTTGAGCAAATCATCAAGCAAGTCAGCAAGCTCGTCGACGTCATCCACTGCTACGAACACAGCTCGGAAGACGCCGTGGTGAAGGAAATGCTCCTCATCAAGTTCAAGGCCGGCCCCGGTGAGCGCACCGAAGCCCTCCAGATCATCGATCACTTCAACGGCAAAACCGTCGACCTCACCCCCACCTCGATGGTGGCCATGCTCCAGGGAGACAGCCCGAAGATCGACGCCGCCATCCGCATGTTCTCCCAGTTCGAGATCGTCGAAACGGTGCGCACCGGAAAAGTCGTCATGGCCCGCGGCGAGCAAGCGACCTGAGCCGGGCTCTTCCGGCGCACCCAAGCGGGTCCGACGGGTGCGCCCGACTCCCTCCTCTTCACCCCTAAGTTCTTGATCCTGACCGAGAAGCGCACACCGACCCAAAAGCCGGTAAAGCCTTCCCCGAAAGAAACTCGCCTTTTGGCCTGAAACGTGATTCAAACACTCCCGTGACCCGGGAAAAAGAACGCCTTCAGGAAGACAAAGTCCGCCGCAAAAATTGGAAACGCTGGGGCCCTTACCTCAGCGAGCGCCAGTGGGGCACGGTGCGGGAGGACTATTCCGCCCATGGCGACAGTTGGTCGAATTTCCCCCACGATCACGCCCGCATGCGCGCCTACCGCTGGGGGGAAGACGGCCTGCAGGGCTGGTCGGACCGCAAAGGCCGCCTCTGCTTCGCCCCCGCCCTCTGGAACGGACGCGATCCCATCCTGAAAGAACGCCTCTTCGGCCTCGGCGGGCACGAGGGCAACCACGGGGAAGACGTCAAGGAAGCTTACTTCTACCTCGAAGCCACGCCCACCCATTCCTACACCAAGGCTCTTTACAAATACCCGCAAGGGAAGTTCCCCTACTCCGCCCTCCTCGCCGAGAGCCGGAAACGCAACCGCAAAGACCCCGAATACGAGCTCGAAGACACCGGAATTTTCGACGATAGCCGCTACTTCGACGTCGTCCAGGAAGTGGCCAAGCGCAGTCCGGACGATCTCCTCTGGCGCTTGACGATCACGAACCACGGGCCCGAGAGCGCGGAAATCCACGTCCTGCCCCAGCTCTGGTTCCGCAATGTCTGGTCGAGTAAAGACCTCTACGAAGCGCCGAAGGCCAAGCCGCGGCTTTACTTGAAGGACGGCCTCCTCCACGCCGAGCACGAGCAACTGCCGACCTACCAATTCCATGTCGATTGCCCGGATTCGCCGGAGTCGCCGCAGTGGCTTTTCACGGAAAACGACTCGAATCGCAAGGCGCTCTTCGGCGAGCCGAACGCCTGCCCGCACACCAAAGACGCCTTCCACCGCTACCTCGTGAACGACGAGAGCAAGGCCATTTCCCCCACTCCGACCGGCACAAAGGCCGCCGCCCACCTCCGCCTCCGCGTCCCCGCCGGCGCCACCGTCACGGTGCGCTGCCGCCTCCACGCCATCACCGAAGACAACGGGCTGCACGCCTTCGAGAGTTACGAAAAAACCTTCCGCCAGCGCATCGCCGAGACCGATGAATTCTACGAAGCGATCATCCCGAAAAACCTGAGCGCCGAAGAAAACCTCATCGTCCGCCAAGGCTACGCCGGCCTCGTCTGGACCAAGCAGCTCTACTACTACGTCATCCAGGACTGGCTCAAGGGCGATCCCGGCAACCCCGCTCCGCCCAAGGAACGCCTCAGCGGACGGAACCACGACTGGCCCCACTTCCACGCCCGCGACATTCTCTCGATGCCCGACAAGTGGGAGTATCCCTGGTTCGCGGCCTGGGACACCGCCTTCCACATGATCCCCTTCGCCACCATCGACCCGGATTTCACCAAACACCAGCTCCTCCTCCTCCTGCGCGAGTGGTACATGCACCCCAACGGCCAGCTTCCGGCCTACGAGTGGAACTTCTCCGACGTCAACCCGCCTGTCCACGCCTGGGCCGTCTGGCGCGTTTATAAAATCGCCGATCCCAAAGGCCAGCGCGACATCGACTTCCTCGAACGCTGCTTCCAAAAGCTCCTGCTCAACTTCACCTGGTGGGTCAACCGCAAGGACGTCGAAGGCCGCCACGTCTTCGGCGGCGGCTTCCTCGGCCTCGATAACATCGGGGTCTTCGACCGCTCCCATGCCCTGCCCGGCGGGGCCGCCCTCCAACAAGCCGACGGCACCGCCTGGATGGCCTCCTACTGCCTCACCATGCTCGCCATGGCCCTCGAGCTCGCCCTCGTCAAACCGGCCTACGAAGACATCGCTTCCAAGTTCTTCGAGCACTACATCAACATCTCAGACGCCATGAACTCCCTCGGCGGAGACGGCCTCTGGGATCCCGAAGACGGCTTTTACTACGACGAACTCATCGTCGGCCACGACAAGCCCATCCCCTTGAAAGTCCGCTCCCTCGTCGGCCTCCTGCCCCTCTGCGCCGTCACCGTCCTCAAGCGCAAAACCATCGACGCCCTCCCCGGCTTCCGCTCCCGCATGGACTGGTTCCTCGCCAACCGACCCGACGCCCTCAAACACGTCGACATCCGCCGCTCGAAGGACCACAACGGACGCGTGCTCCTCGCCATTCCCAGCGAGGCCCGCCTGCGCAAATGCCTCACCCGCATGCTCGACCCCGCCGAATTCCTCTCCGACTACGGCATCCGCTCCCTCTCCAAGGCCCATAAAGACGAGCCCTTCGTCTTCACCCACGGCGTCATGACCAGCAAAGTCCACTACGAGCCCGGCGAGTCCGAGACCGACATGTTCGGCGGCAACTCGAACTGGCGCGGCCCCGTCTGGTTCCCCACCAACTTCCTCATCATCGAAGCCCTCGAACGCTACCACTACTTCTACGGAGAAGACTTCACCATCGAATACCCCACCGGCTCCGGGCAGGAGAAAAACCTCCGCGAAATCGCCATCGACCTCTGCGACCGCCTCATCGCCCTCTTCCTCCCCGACGAAAACGGCCACCGCCCCTGCTTCGGCGCCGACCACCGCTACAGCGAAAAACCCGACTGGCAGAACCTCCTCCTCTTCCACGAATACTTCCACGCCGACAGCGGCAAAGGCCTCGGCACCTCCCACCAAACCGGCTGGACCGCCCTCGTCATCCGCCTCATCCGCGAGCGCAAAGAAAAACTCCAGGACAGCCTCAGCTGAGCTTGCGCTAGGATCGCCTATCACATGTGTCGAAAAAAACACTTATCCCATCCAAGATTACACTTGTCTCCGCTCTCGACTTCATTAGTTTTCTAATGTTTTCAAGCAAACACCCTCTTCTCAACATGCGGTTTATACTTTTCCCATTAAGCATCCTGCTCTGGCCTCAAGTTCAGGCCAGCACGCTCTTCTTTGATGATTTCGAGGACGGAATCAACTCGGGCTGGGACTACCGCGACCGCAGTAATGGCACGCCAAACGCACCACCAAGCACCATCCCCTCCGTCCCTTACGACCCACCCGTATTTACTGAGGCAGGAGGAAGCTTAAACCAGACGTCCACCTCATATCGGTATCCTACCTCGATCACCGGTATTTATAGCCCTCGGGGAGCATCTTTAGGCTCGCTGGCCCTTATCCAAAACCAAATCTTTACAGACAGCTACGAAATCAGCGTGGATTTCACCAGCTTGGAACCCATAAACAGAAACCAAGATCACTCGATCGTCTTTTCATACGTCGATGAAGAGAACTTTGTCTATGTCGAACTCATTAACGGAATGGCAGCCGCCTTTCTGCACACCGTTGTCGACGGGATTCGCTATTATAATCCATTAACGACCCCCAGAATTGCTCTCGAGTTTCAGCATGAAACGACCAATGCCAAAATACACGTCAACACCGCAAGCAATGCGGTATCTGTCTCTTATGACGGAGGGCCGCTCACGGCCTTTGACACCACGGGGATCTCCCTCACAGCTGGACAAATCGGATTCGGCTCCAATAACGACGCCTTCGCCATCGACAATGTCCGGATCACTGCGATTCCTGAGCCCAACTCCCTCTTCCTCATTGCCTTCTGTGCATTAGTGACGACAAAGCGGCGGCGAAAAGCAGCCTAAATCGGCGTTTCTAAACAAAATCCGCGCTCACACCTTGGCAGCGTAAGCGATTTGCCTCTTTTTTCCGCCTCGACCCCGATAGCTGAAAACGCGCCGCCCTTCACCGACCCCGTCGAGGCCAAGGACGAGCACACCCTGGCCAGGTTATCAGCCAATCGGAGCGGACTCAACGGAGCGAAACCCCAAAACCCAGCCCCTTCGTTTTTCTTGACGCACCCCAGCGAACACGTCAATCTCACACCCACACGCCGCATGCCTGCCAAAAAGAAATCCGCCGCCAAGAAGGCCCCGAAGAAGCAGAAATCCTTCGAAGAAACTCTCTGGGACACCGCCAACAAGCTCCGTGGCTCCGTCGAGTCCTCGGAATACAAGCACGTCGTCCTCTCGCTGATCTTCCTCAAGTTCGTCTCCGACAAGTTCGAGGAGCGCCGGGCCGAGCTCGTGGCCGAGGGCAAGGAGGACTACCTCGACATGGTGGAGTTCTACACCATGCAGAATGTCTTCTACCTGCCGGAAACCGGGCGCTGGTCCTACATCCAGCAGCATGCCAAGCAGGGCGACATTGCGCTGAAGATCGACTCCGCCCTCACCGCCGTTGAGAAGAGCAATGCCTCGCTCAAGGGTGCCTTGCCCGACAACTACTTCTCCCGCCTCGGGCTCGATGGCAGCAAGCTCTCCGCCCTCATCGATGCCATCAACAACATCGACACCGTCGAGGACAAGGAGGAGGACACCGTCGGCCGGGTCTATGAATACTTCCTCGGCAAATTCGCCGCCTCCGAGGGCAAGCTAGGGGGCGAGTTCTACACCCCGAAGTGCGTCGTCAATCTCATCGCCGAAATGATCGAGCCCTACCGGGGCAAAATCTACGACCCCTGCTGCGGCTCGGGCGGCATGTTCGTCCAGTCCATCAAGTTTGTCGAAAGCCACCACGGCAACAAGAAGGACATCTCCGTTTACGGGCAGGAATTCACCGCCACCACCTACAAGCTGGCCAAGATGAACCTCGCCGTGCGCGGGCTCTCCGCCAACCTCGGCGAAGTCCCCGCCGACACCTTCTTCAAGGATCAACACCCCGACCTCAAGGCCGACTACATCATGGCCAATCCCCCCTTCAACCTGAAGGACTGGCGCGGCCCCGACGAACTCGTCCACGACGGGCGCTGGAACGGCTACGAGACCCCGCCCACCGGCAATGCCAACTACGCCTGGATTCTCCACATGGTGAGCAAACTCTCCGAAAACGGCGTCGCCGGCTTCGTCCTCGCCAACGGCTCCATGTCCACCAACACCAAAGGCGAAGGCGAGATCCGCCAAAAGCTCGTCGAGAACGACCTCGTCGACTGCATGATCGCCCTGCCCGGCCAACTCTTCTACACCACCCAGATCCCCGTCTGCCTCTGGTTCCTGACCAAAAACAAAAAGGCCGACAGCGAACGCGACTACCGCAACCGCGAAGGCGAAACCCTCTTCATCGATGCCCGCAAACTCGGCACGATGATCTCCCGCACCCAAAAAGAGCTCACCCCTGAGGACATCGCCAAAATTGCCACCACTTACCATTCTTGGCGAAGCGAAGCTCCAACTGAAAACTCAAAACTGAAAACTGAAAACTCCACGAAAGCGTATGCCGACGTGGCAGGCTACTGCAAATCCGCCACCCTCGAAGACATCCGCAAGCACGACTATGTGCTCACCCCCGCGCGTTACGTCGGCGCGGCGGCCTTGGAGGATGATGGCATTCCCTTCGAAACCAAGATGACCGAGCTGAGTCAGATGCTCTACGCGCAGATGGAGGAGTCGGCAAAGCTGGATGAAGTGATTCGGAAAAACTTGGAGGGCTTGGGGTATGGGAAGTGAGTGGAGAGAAACAACTCTCGGGGAAGTTGTTAACTTTCGCCGTGGCCACGACTTGCCTAGGTCAAAAATGGTCGAAGGCGACGTCCCTGTGATTGGATCAAATGGTGTAATTGGCTCTCACAACGAATCTACGACATCGGCTCCCTGTATTTCGATTGGAAGGAGTGGCAATGTCGGAAAGCCTCACCTTTCGGATGTAGATAGCTGGGCACACAACACGACTCTCTATATTGATGACTTTAAAGGCAACGATCCGTTCTTCGTTTACCATTTCCTCAAAACGCTAGATCTTGAGAGTTTTCGAGGAGGCAGTGCGGTTCCGACACTGAACCGAAATCATATCCACCCAATCGAAGTCAAAGTCCCGCCCCTCCCCGAGCAAAAAGCGATCGCTCACATCTTGGGCACCTTGGATGACAAGATTGAGTTGAATCGGCGGATGAATGCAACGCTGGAAGGGATGGCGCAGGCGCTCTTCAAAAGCTGGTTTGTGGACTTTGACCCGGTGATCGACAATGCCCTCGCCGCCGGCAATCCGATACCAGAAGAGTTTAGCGAACGAGCCCAAGTTCGTCGGCAGATACTAGAAAAAAATAAAGGTGACTCTTCCATCCCCGACACTGCCCTGCGCGATAGCGCAACTCCAGAGTCCGAAGGCACTCCGCAGGTCACAAGCGAAGCGAGGAACAAACTCGCCCCCCGCGCCGAAGTCCGCAAGAACGCCCTCGCCAGCTCTGATGAGCCGAGTCGAACCAACGCCACCACCCAACAGGGTTCAGTCGTCCACCCAACCCTGTCTGATCCCAAATCCCTCTTCCCCGCCGCGTTTGAATTCAGCGATGAGCTGGGTTGGATACCAGAGGGGTGGGAGGTTCGTCCTCTTGCTGAAGAAGTGAAACTAACGATTGGACAATCTCCATCCTCCGACCACTACAATACCGAGGGTAACGGATTGCCGTTTCATCAAGGAGTGACCAACTACGGCACAAGGTTTCCCAAGCACGAACAATTCTCTACCGGCGGCAATCGATACGCTGAAGATGGCGACGTTTTGTTTTCCGTAAGGGCACCTGTAGGCAGGATTAACCTCGCAGATCGGAAACTGATCATTGGTCGAGGACTAGCTGCGCTACGACACAAGGAGGATTACCAGAGCTTCCTCGTCTACTTCCTAAAGCACACATTCGCGACAGAAGACTCGATTGGCTCGGGAACGATTTTCAATGCCGTGAACAAGAAGGAAATGGAGCGCATTCCTTTGATCGTTCCACCGGATGAGATAACCAGAGCATTCGACGATTATGCCAACTCTCTCGACGCAAAGATCGCGGGTAGTGCCGAGCAAACCGAAACACTCACCAAACTCCGCGACACCCTCCTCCCGAAGCTCATCTCCGGTGATCTTCGCCTTTCCGAAGCTGAAACAGTCACAGGGGAGGTGATGTCATGACCATAGGAAAGAAACTTTCCTTCGGGAAAATTGAAAACAGCCCCGAAATTAGGGAGTGGCTTAGCCAATTCTCTTCAAACGACGTTCTGGCTGCCAAGTCATTGCTCAGTAGCCTTCAGTTCATTTCCTGGAATGAGTTTGCGGATTGGCTAGAATCGAAACTGACAAACTACGCGGATTCCGGGTGCTCTACCGCAGTCTATGCAGTCAGGAAATTCAGGAAGAACGCAAAGTATCTGTGGAGCAAGCAAGGGGCTACGCAGCATCGGCCAGCTCAGACACAAGGGAGTGAAGACTTGGTCTCTTCGGTGATTTCAAAATCGAACAAAGGAAACAAAGACCTATTTCTCGATCACCCGAGCCTTACCCAACTCAGGAGCAAGAAGGTTCGAAACATTGTTCTAGTTGATGACTCCATCGGCTCAGGAAAGCGAGTTGCGGACTTCATCAAGCTGATGACAAATTGCGCGACCTTTCTTAGCTGGTGGAGCGGAGGGTATGTGAGAATACACGTAGTGAGCTATGCGAGGACCACCCAAGCGGAACGGGTCATTCTGGAAAGCATTCCGGGATCCGACCACGGCTTAAGAAAGCACCCCATTAGTTCGAAGGTCAAATTCGACAGCGATATCGTTTACGACGCCAGAAGTATTAGGCGGCGATGGGGAAGCAGCTCACAGCCAATATTGTCACTCTGCTCCTCTGTGAAGAAAATCGCAAAGGACCGTCGAAAGGGCTTTGGCGACATTATGGGCAATCTGGTTTTTTACCATAGTGTTCCAAACAATATTCCGGGGATGTTGTATTCTCGAAGGAAAGGGTGGAAACCGTTGTTTCCAGACCGGTCCCTTCCGCAGTGGGTTCCTGAGCTTTTGGAACATTCGGGCAACGCTTCGCAGCAGGCTGCAAGTGCCCCCCATCAGCTCGAAGTTTCAGAGAATATGGGAGAGTTCTTGCACCTAGTCAAAGCAGGCATACGCACAACGTCATCACTTTCCCGCCGCTTGGACTGTAGTGACCCAATTACCCAAGGCCTTATTGCCCAAGCAGTCCAACTGGGCTTCATCTCTTCAACGAATCGGTTGTTGAAAGCTGGAGAGAACTACCTGCATGAGAAAAGGAAGGCCCGGCCTAGAATAGGCCCTGATTACTTGCTTTATATTCCACAATCTTGGTGTGCTGGCCGGGAGACCGTCCAGCCGTCTGACCATGACGCCTCTGGCGCTATGACTCAGACAGATTCCATTGATCCAACGTCAATGGATGGGGGTGGCGGAGAGTCACCTCTGGAACGAACTGACGCGATGGCGCCTTCGTCGCCCATTAGGGATGTGCCGCAACATCCTTCGTGGGCTCGGGAGCGGCACATCCCTAATGGCCCCACGGGGCTAAAGGAGTAGGTGGATGGAAACCTGGTCGGCACACCAACTTTTTCAAGCGAGCTCCGAGAAGCTCGGTGACGACACCGCTGCTGCGGTCCAACGGTATGCTGGTAACCTGCGAAGCAACGGACTGCCCGTCATCTTCACACTAGGCCACCTTGGTAAGATCACCGGAATCGATTATGACCTGCTGCATGCAAGCGTGAATCGAAGGCGTGAGTCCTCCAACTACACGATGTTCTCGGTGAGGAAACGTTCTGGTGGCAGGCGCTTCATACACGCGGTGAACGGCAAGCTTCACGACCTACACCAATATCTCAATGAGGAAATCCTTCAGAAGATCGAGCCCCATCCTTCATCCTTTGCATTTCACCCATCTGGAGGAATCAGGCAATGTGCCGCAATGCACTGTGGCTGCAAGTGGCTGCTACAATTCGACCTGAAGGACTTCTTCTACAGTGTGGCGGAACCAGCCGTGTATCGGGTGTTTTGCGGACTTGGATACAAGTCACTCCTGGCTTTTGAGTTGGCTCGGCTGTGCACCACTGTTCGTTTGCCCGATTCAAAGAGCCACCACGTCAGGCTTACAGACGCTTTCCCATTCGATGGAATAGATGAGCCGACGATGCCCTACCACCCTCGAGCATGCATCGGGGTTCTGCCGCAGGGCGCTCCGACTAGCCCAATGCTAAGCAACTTGGTGGCAAGAAAGCTTGATAGAATGCTGTTCAACTTCGCTCTAGAAAACGGGTTTGTGTACACCAGATATGCAGACGACTTGGCTTTCTCGGCCAGTAGGCTACCTTCAGGCAAATCCGTGACCCAGCTCAGGCGGGAGATCATCTCTCACATCAGAAAGGGCGGTTTCCGTGAGAACAAAAAGAAGATTCGTATCGCCGGACCTGGAGCCAAGAGAACGGTTCTGGGTTTGTTAGTCGACGGCCAGAAGCCGAAGCTTACCAAGGAGCTCAGAAAGCGAATCGACCGAAATCTATACTCGATTGAAGAACACGATCTGCGCCCTGCAGCTGATCATTATGGGTTTGACTCACCCTTCGGCTTCTTTAATCACGTTTCCGGGCTGATGTCATTCATTCATGACGCGGATCCAGATGAATGGCACAAACTCAACCCCAGGTTTGAGGCGATCAAACAAAAGCTCTCCGACACGGATTTTTCATGAAATTCACCGGATCCCAACTCGAATCAATCATCATCGAGCTTCTCGAAGCCGAGGGCAGCGAACCCAAGGGTTCGAGTGATGAGTTTTGAATGATGAATGATGAATTGCCAGACACGCCCACCGGCGAATTCCTCCTCTACACCACCGAGGACGGGAAAGCACGGGTCGAGTGCCGTTTCGAGAACGAAACGCTCTGGCTTTCGCAGGCTCTGATGGCTGAGCTTTTCGAGACGACGCCGCAGAACATCACCCTTCACCTGAAAGCGCTTTACGAGGACGGAGAGATCGATCCGGGGGCAACTTGTAAGGATTACTTACAAGTTCGATCCGAGGGGAAACGGCAAGTGAAGCGGCAGGTCAAGCACTACAATATCGAAGTCATCCTTGCCGTGGGATTCCGAAATCGTTTTTTCGAGACAGCGGGCGCTTATTTTGCTGGTAAACGTCACACAACGATATACAATGTGTGACGTTTTCCGACATTTTATGCCGTCCGAACTCCAGAAGAAACTGAGTTCTCTCGCCTCCGCCAACGAGGTGCTGACGACGCAGCAGCTTCTGGACGTCGGCATTTCTGACCGGAGCATCACACGGCTGGTGGAGGAAGGCACGCTGGTGAGGGTGCGGCGGGGAATTTATGAGCATCCGGAGAGTTCCATCAGTGAGCATCACGATCTTATCCAGATCACGAAGAGTGCGCCCCGGGCGGTGATTGTGCTCATCAGCGCGCTGCGTTTTCACGAGATCGGCACCCAGTCGCCGCCGGAAATCTGGATTCAGCTGCCGGCGCAGTCCCGGGTTCCTAAAATCGACTGGCCGCCGATCCGGGTGATCCGGACGCGGGTGAAAGCGCTCCAGACGAAGGGGGTCGAACGTCATCAGCTCGGCGGAACCGGGGTCGCCGTCACGAACCCGGCGCGGACGGTGGCGGATTGTTTTAAGCACCGTAACAAGCTGGGGATCGACGTCTGCGTGGAGGCACTGCGTGAAACGGTGAACGGCCGAAAAGCGAAGATTGCGGAGGTCAGCGAAATGGCCCGGATGCTGAGGGTTGGGAAGGTGATGAAACCTTATCTGGAGGCGATGATATGAAGAATATCGCTGCTTCAGTTCGCGCCAGGCTTCTCAACCTCTCACGCGACGCGGGAGTGTCTCTGAATGCCCTGATGGAGCAATTTGCGACGGGGCGTTTCCTCTACCGGCTGGCACAGAGCGACTACCGGGAACGGTTCGTGTTGAAGGGGGCACAACTGTTTCGGATTTGGGGGGCAGAGGAACATCGGCCGACCCGTGATCTGGATTTCCTCGGTTACGGCGAAGCCACTGAGGAAGCTATTCAGAAGATTTTTACCGAGCTGACGCAGGGGGTTGCGGATCCGCCCGATGGACTCGAGTGGGGTGATGTGGATGTGGTGCCAATTCGTGATGATGTGGCCTACGGCGGATTGCGGGCCATGCTGATGGCGAATCTGGCGGGAGCACGGCTCAAGTTGCAAATCGATGTCGGTTTCGGCGATGCGATCACTCCCGGAGCGCACGAGCGAGAGTGGGAGGGGCTGCTTTCTTTTCCAAGCGCACGTCTTCTCGTTTACCCTCCTGAAACCGTGATCGCCGAGAAACTCGAAGCGGCTGTCTCCCTCGGAATCGAAAACAGCCGGATGAAGGATTTTTACGATCTACACTGGCTCCGGTCTCACCTCGACTTCGACGGCGAAACACTCGCGGAGGCGGTCGCCAATACTTTCAACCGTCGCGAGACCGCGATCCCGAGCGGTGCACCTCTCGCGCTTACCGAAGAGTTCGCCCACGACGAACGGAAGGTCGTTCAGTGGAATGCGTTCGTTCGCAAAGGCAAACTCACTGAGACGCCACTGGTGGAAGTAATCGATAGTCTCTCGAATTTTTTGCTACCTGTGATTCGGAAGAAAGTCACCAAGCAGAAATGGAGTCCATCAATGGGATGGCATTCACATCCGAAAACTTCATGAAATTCACCGAAGCCCAACTCGAATCAGCCATTATCGAGCTTCTCGAAGCAGAGGGCTACCCGCACGTGTTGGGCGAGGCGATTGAGCGCCAGCCGCAGGAAGTCCTCATCAAGGCCGACCTGTGCGCCTTCCTCGCCAAGCAATACGCTGCCGACGGTATCACGCCACAGGAAATCGAAGCAGTGATCCACCAGCTTGAAGCATACTCCGCTGCTGATCTCTACGCCAGCAACAAGGCGATCATGAAGCTGGTATGTGATGGTTTCCTGCTGAAGCGAGAAGACCACACCCAGAAGGACCTTTATATTCAGCTGATCGATTACTCGGACTTGGTGGTGTTTCGCAAGCCGACGCCGGAGCAAGTGCCGACCATTGTGGCCGAGGACGAGGTGCCTTATGGCTCTAGCAAGAACCTTTTTAAGATCGTCAATCAGCTAGAGATCACCGGCAGCGAGAAACGCATCCCCGACGGCATTCTCTACATCAATGGCCTGCCTTTAGTGGTTTTCGAATTTAAAAGTGCGATCCGAGAAGATGCGACGATTCATGATGCTTACGTGCAGCTGACCACCCGCTACTGCCGCGATATCCCGGAGCTGATGAAGTATAACGCCTTTTGTGTGATTTCAGACGGAGTGAATTCGAAGTGCGGCTCGTTGTTTGCTCCTTACGAGTTTTATTACGCTTGGCGCAAGATTGACGGTAGCGACTTGGTCGAGAAGGACGGGATCAACTCGCTCTACACCATGATCCAGGGGCTGTTTCACCAGACTCGGCTGCTGGATGTGATCCGGAACTTTGTCTATTTCCCAGACACCTCGCGTAAGGAAGAAAAGATCGTCTGCCGCTATCCTCAATATTACGCGGCGACCAAGCTGTATCGGAATATCCTCGAGCACCGGAAGCCGGATGGCGACGGCAAGGGCGGCACCTACTTTGGCGCGACTGGCTGCGGTAAGAGTTTTACCATGCTCTTCCTATCACGGCTGCTGATGAAGAGTGTGGACCTCTCCAGCCCGACTCTGGTCGTGATCACCGACCGCACCGATCTGGATGACCAGCTCTCGGGCTTGTTCACTAATGCCAAGGCCTACATCGGCGATGAATCGGTCATCAGCGTGGAGAGCCGCGATCACCTGCGCCAGCTCTTGAAGGTCCGTAACAGCGGTGGCGTTTTTTTAACGACGATTCACAAGTTCACCGAAGATACCGAGCTGCTGACAGAGCGCACCAACGTGATCTGCATTTCTGATGAAGCCCATCGCAGCCAGGTGAATCTGGACCAGAAGCTCAAGATCACCGACGAGGGCGTGAAGCGGACCTTTGGCTTCGCCAAGTATCTGCACGACTCCCTGCCCAACGCGACCTACGTCGGCTTCACCGGCACACCCATCGATGCCACGCTCGATGTCTTTGGCGGGGTGGTGGACAGCTACACCATGACCGAATCGGTCGCCGACGAGATCACCGTGCCCATCGTTTACGAAGGCCGCGCCGCCAAGGTGATCCTCGACAACAGCAAGCTGGAGGAGATAGAGAAATACTACGACGCATGCGCCGAAGCCGGAGCGAGTGACTACGCCATCGAAGACAGCAAGAAGACCATGGCCAACATGGGTGCCATCCTCGGCGATCCGCAACGCATCGAGGCGCTGGCCGCGGATTTCGTGGAGCACTACGAGAAGCGTATCGCCGAAGGTTCTACCGTGGCGGGCAAGGCGCTCTTCGTCAGCAGCAGTCGCCCCATCGCCTACGACTTCTACCAGCAGGTCATCAAGCTGCGCCCCGAGTGGGCCGAGGTGCGCGTCGCCGCCGAGGGCGTGGAGCTGACCGACCAGCAGAAGAAGGAGATCCTGCCCATGGAGCGCATCAAGATGGTGATGACGCGGGGCAAGGACGACGAGAAGGCGCTCTACGACCTGCTCGGCAACAAGGACGAGCGCAAGAAGTTCGACACTCAGTTCAAGAAGGCCGAATCCAACTTCAAGATCGCCATCGTGGTGGACATGTGGCTGACGGGCTTTGACGTGCCTTTCCTCGATACCATCTACATCGACAAGCCGGTGCAGCGTCACAACCTGATCCAGACAATCTCCCGGGTGAACCGGAAGTTTGCCAACAAGAAGAAGGGCCTCGTCGTCGACTACATCGGCATCAAGAAGCAGATGAACCTCGCCCTGGCGCACTACTCCAAAGCGGACAGCAGCAACATCGAAGAGATCGAGGCCTCCATCGTCGTGGTGCGCGATCATCTCGACCTGCTCGGGCGGATCTTCCACCAATTCGATACCAAACCCTACTTCAACGGCTCCCCCGTCGAGCAACTCAACTGCCTGAACTTAGCGGCCGAGTTTGTCCAGCTCACCGACAAGATCGAGAAGCGATTTATGGCCCTCGTGAAGCGCCTCAAAGCCGCTTATGACATCTGCTGCGGCACGGATGACTTCAAGCAGAGCGAGCGGGACCTCATTCACTTCTATTTGGCAGTGCGTTCCATCGTCGCCAAATTGACCAAAGGTGATGCTCCAGACAGTGCCCAGATGAATGCCAAGGTGCGTGAGATGATCGCGGATGCCCTGCAGAGCGACGGGATCGAGGAAATCTTCCAACTCGGTGAAGACGGTGCTGCCGAGATAGACCTCTTTGGTGATGACTATCTCGCGAAGATCGAGAAGGTCAAACTACCTAACACTAAGATCAAACTGCTCCAACAGCTGCTCAAGCGGGCCATCGATGATTTCAAGAAGGTGAACAAGGTCAAAGGTGTGGATTTCTCGCAGAAGTTTCAAGCACTAGTCACGAAATACAATGAACGGGACGAGCAAACTACCCTAGTTAGTGATGTGCTCGACGACTTTGCTGGCGAGATTGTTGAGCTATTTCATGCCTTAAAAAGGGAGAAGGAGTCGTTCGGCGAGATGGGCATCGATTTCGAGGAAAAGGCCTTTTATGATATTCTCAAAACCCTCGCCCATAAATACGACTTCGACTATCCCGAGGACAAACTCATTCACCTAGCTAAGGAGGTGAAAAATGTGGTCGATGACAAAGCCAAATACACCGACTGGAGTCAGCGCGATGACATCAAAGCCGAACTCAAGGTTGACCTCATCCTCCTCCTCGGCAAACACGGCTATCCGCCCGTGGATCGAGACGAGGTCTACAAGGAAATCTTCGAGCAGGCGGAGAATTTTAAAATGCATCGGGGTTCATCATAATGATGAATCGTTTCCTGACTTTCTCCCCCCTTACGCCTCACTCTGGGGCGCCTTCCCTGTAATACAGGCTTGAATTGCCTTCGTGATTGGACAAGTCTCCCCCCGCGTATGAATACCGACATCCTCTCACAAGCCGCCACCGAAGCCCGCGGCCTCGCCATTGACGCCGTCCACGCCTGCTCTTCCGGCCACCTCGGTCTGCCCCTCGGCTGTGCCGAGATCGGTGCCGTCCTCTTCGGAGAAGCCCTCAATTTCAACCCCGCCGCACCGAAGTGGCTCAACCGCGA